>NZ_DASZCQ010000045.1:0-30314 GCF_035942955.1 Actinophytocola sp.
GGATGTGGGAGAGTAGGACACCGCCGAACAACCATTACGAACAGGGCCCCGACCACCGGGGCCCTGTTCGCTTTCCAGGCCCACCACCTGCACCATCTCCTACCACGGGCTACGTTCTAACCAGTGCCCACCCCAGCAGAGGAGGATCAGGTGTCCAATCCCGGGCCGCCCGACGCCGCTTCCGGTGGCCCACCCGACCCCCCACCCCCGCAAAAGCGCGACGTCCCCGGGGCCACCGACCCGCCCCATCGCGACCCTGCGGTCGACCGCGACCGCGGACGACCCGAATGGCGCAGTCGGGCCGACCGGTCCGACCGAGGCGAACGGCAGAACCCCCGCGAACGCGGCGAGCACGGCACCTGGCGCGACCGAGGCGACCGCCCCGCGCGCGGCGACCGAACCCAGTGGCGGGACCGCGGCGAGAGCCGAAATGGAGGTGGCCGCCCCGCCCACGACGACCGGAGCCAGTGGAAGGAACGAGCCGACCGCCCCGCGCGCGGCGACCGCGGTGAATGGCGGGATCGGCGCTCGGCCCGCGATGATCGGAGCCAGTGGCAGGACCGGACCGATCGATCGGCGCGCGGCGACCGTGGTGAATGGCGGGATCGGCGTCCGGCTGGGGGTGACCGGGGCCCATGGCGAGATAGGACTGAGCGTCCGGCCCGGGCCGAACGCGGTGAGTGGCGAGATCGGACCGAGCGCCCTGGGCGCGGGGACCGCACCGACCGGCCGGTGGGCGCCGACCGCGGTGAATGGCGGGACCGGACTGACCGCCCGGCCCGGGGTGAGCGCGGTGAGTGGCGAGACAGTGAGGGGCGAGAGAGGGCTGATCGTCCGGGGCGGGGGGAGCGAAGCGGGCGGGTTGAGCGGCCGGCGAGCGGAGATCACGGTGAGTGGCGTGAGCGGGGGGATGGTCGGGGCGATCGGGGGGAGGTCGAGGTTCGGCCGAGGGACATCGGGCCGGAGCTGCCGGAGGGGGCGGAGCTGTCGGCGTTGGATGCCGAGGCGAGGCGGGAGCTGCGGAGCCTGCCGAAGGGTATTGCCGAGGTGGTTGGTGGGCACCTGGCGGCCGCGGGGATGCTCGTGGACGAGGAGCCGGAGCGGGCGTTGGAGCACGCTCGGTTCGCAAGGGCGCGGGCGGCCAGGGTGGCGATCGTGCGGGAAGCCGCGGGATTGGCTGCTTACCACGCGGGGGAGTGGGCGGAGGCGTTGGCGGAGCTGCGGGCGGTGCGGCGGATGACGGGGGCCGACACGCACCTCGCGGTCATGGCCGACTGCGAGCGGGCGCTCGGGCGGCCGGAGCGGGCCATCGAGCTGGCCACGGAGGCGGGCGGCGGGCTGCCGGCGGAGACCGCGGTGGAGCTGCGGATCGTGGCGGCGGGGGCGCGGCGGGACATGGGGCAGCTGGACGCGGCCGTGGTCGCGTTGCGGGGGCCCGAGCTGGATCCGCGGCGGCGGGAGCCGTGGAGCGCGCGGCTGTTCTACGCGTACGCCGACAACCTGGCGGCCGCGGGGCGCACCGAGGACGCGATCCGGTGGTTCCTCAATGCCGCCGAGGCCGATGACGACGAGCTGACCGACGCCGCCGAGCGGGCGGTCGAGCTGGGGGCGGAACTCGGCGAAGCGCCGGCGACCGATGGGTGACCGGCTGCTGGACATCTACGACGCGGTGCTGTTCGACCTGGACGGCACCGTGTACCGCGGCGAGCAGGCGGTGCCGGGCGCGGCCGAGGCGGTCGGCGCCGTGCGGGACAACCCGACGACCGTCCGGTTCATCACCAACAACGCCTCCCGCTCGCCCCGGCAGGTGGCGGATCACCTTGTGGCGCTTGGGGTTCCGACCGAGCCGGACGAGGTGAGCACCAGCGCCCAGGCCGCGGCCGCGATGCTCGCCGAGCGGCTGGCGCCGGGCGCCACCGTGCTGGTGGTCGGGGCGGACTCGCTCGCCGACGAGGTGCGCCTGGTCGGCCTGCGCCCGGTGGCCGAGGCGTCCCCCACGCCGGACGCCGTGGTGCAGGGCCTTGACAGGTCGATCGGCTGGCGCGAGCTGTCCGAGGCTGTCCTCGCCGTGCGGGCCGGCGCGCTCTGGGTGGCCTGCAACGTGGACGCGACCCTGCCGACCGAGCGTGGCCAGCTGATCGGCAACGGCGCGCTGGTGGCCGCGGTGGCCACCGCGACCGGCCGGCAACCCCTCGTCGCCGGCAAGCCGAACCGGCCGCTGCTCGACCAGGCCGGCAAGGCCGCCGGGGCGCGCCGGCCGCTGGTCGTGGGTGACCGGCTGGACACCGACATCGCCGGCGCCGCCGCGGCCGAGCTGGACGCGCTGCTGGTGCTCAGCGGCGTGTCCCAGCCGGCCGACGTGCTGCTGGCGGGAAGCCGGCTGCGGCCGCGCTACCTTGCGGCGGACGTGACCGCGGTGACCGGCCGGGTGGCCGACCTGGCGATCGCCGGGCAGCCCGACTGGATGATCACGCTGGACGGCCACACGCTGCGGGTGCGCTGGGCCAGCGAGGACCGGCCGCCCGACGCGCTGGACCTGCTGCGCGGCCTGTGCGCCGCCTACGTCCCGGACGGTGACGACGTCACGAGCGTCGACGTGGTGGCCGAGGATGACGTGGCCGGGGCCGCTCTGGCACAGCTCGGGCTGCGAGATCGGCTAGCGTGAAGGGATGCAGGTGGATCCGGACGAGAACGGGGCGGAACCCGTCTCCGCGATCGACGAGGCCGTGGCCGGTCTCGACGAGCTGGACGAGCTTCCCGTTGCCGAGCACGTCGCGCGCTACGACGCCGTGCACGCCGCGCTGAACGCCGCTCTGTCCACAATCGACAGGGAATGACCGGTGCCGCGGAGGGCCAGGCTGGATGCCGAGCTGGTTCGTCGCGGCCTCGCGCGCTCCCGCGAGCACGCCTCCCAGCTGATCGAGGACGGCCGGGTCAGCGTGCGCGGCGCGGTCGCCAGCAAGCCGGCGACCGCGGTCGAGCCGGACGCCCCGGTGCTGGTCAAGGACCTCGATGACGATCCGGGCTGGGCGTCCCGCGGGGCGCACAAGCTGCTCGGCGCGCTGGCCGCGTTCGAGCCGGCGGGGCTGCGCGTCGCCGGCCGGCGCTGCCTGGACGCCGGCGCGTCCACCGGTGGGTTCACCGACGTGCTGCTGCGCAGGGGCGCCGCGGAGGTGGTCGCCGCCGACGTCGGGCGCGGGCTGCTGATCTGGCGGCTGCAGACCGATCCCCGGGTGGTGCGGCTGGACCGGACCAACGTCCGCACGCTGACCCCTGAGCAGACCGGCGGCCCGGTCGACCTGGTCGTGGCCGACCTCAGCTTCATCTCGCTGCGCCTGGTGCTGCCCGCGGTGCTGGCCTGCACCACGCCGGACGCCGACCTGGTGCTCATGGTCAAGCCGCAGTTCGAGGTGGGCCGGGAGCGGCTCGGCGCCGGCGGCGTGGTGCGCGACCCGCGGCTGCGCGCCGGCGCGGTGCTCGACGTGCTGGCCGACGCCGCCGGCCACGGGCTGCGCGCGCACGGCGTGGCGGCCAGCCCGCTGCCCGGCCCGGCCGGCAACGTCGAGTACTTCGCCTGGCTGCGCCGCGGCCAACCGTTGAACTCCGAGCAGGCGGCTGAGCTGGTCGAGACCGCTGTCCGGGAGGGGCCACAGTGAGCGGAGCTTGCGGAGCGAACCGTCGAGCACTGCCCTGCCACCGAGGGACGAGGTGGCAGGGTCGCCGGCACCGAGCTTGCGAGGTGCTGACATGAGCGGAGAACGCGAAGTGCTCATGGTGCTGCACACCGGACGCTCCGAGGCCAGGCACACCGCGGAGAAGGCGGCGGCGTGGTTCGCCGCGGCCGGGATGCGGATGCGGGTGCTGGCCGAGGAGGGGGCCGGGCTGGACCGGTCCAGCTACGCCACGGCGGTCCCGTACGGTCCCGAGGCCGCGGCCGGCGCCGAGCTGGTGTTCGTGCTCGGCGGCGACGGCACCCTGCTGCGCGGCGCCGAGCTGGCCCGGCCGGCGGACGTGCCGGTGCTTGGCGTGAACCTCGGCCGGGTCGGGTTCCTGGCCGAGGCCGACTCCGACGCCCTCGAGGACGTCGTCTCCCGCGTGGTCAGCCGGGACTACCGGGTCGAGGACCGGATGACGATCGACGTCGTGGCCACGCTCGACGGCCGGCGGATCGCCGACAACTGGGCGTTGAACGAGGCCAGCGTGGAGCGCAGCAGCCGGGAGCGGATCCTGGACGTGCGCGTGGAGGTGGACCGCCGGCCGGTGTCCTCGTTCGGCTGCGACGGCGTGCTGTGCGCGACGCCGACCGGCTCGACGGCGTACGCGTTCTCGGCCAACGGTCCCGTGGTGTGGCCGGACGTGCGGGCCATGCTGGTGGTGCCGAGCAACGCGCACGCCATGTTCGCCCGGCCGCTTGTGGTGTCGCCGGACTCGGTGGTCGCGGTGGAGGTCGACCCTGCGGGGCACCCGGCGGTGCTGGCCTGTGACGGCCGGCGCACGTTCGACCTTCCGCCCGGCGCCAGGGTGGAGGTCATCGGCGGGCGCAAGCCGCTCAAGCTGGTGCGACTCGGCGAGGGCACGTTCACCGACCGCCTCGTGCGCAAGTTCGAGCTTCCCGTGCAGGGTTGGCGTTCCCGGCAGTGAGGGCTTCCGGCCTAGCGAGGGTGGGCCGGAGGTCCGCCCGAGTGCCCGGAGACAAGCAACCGCAGGCCAACGACGCAAAGTAGTGCTCCCAGCCCTGCCCTCACGTTGAATGGACACCGCCCCCCGGCGCGGGTCCCCGGTTTCGTCGCGGGTAGCCGATACAGTGCGGGCTGTGCTGGCCGAGATGCGCATTCAGGGCCTCGGCGTCATCGACGAGGCGACCCTCGAGCTGCACCCGGGCTTCACCGTGGTGACCGGCGAGACGGGGGCGGGCAAGACCATGGTCGTCACCGGGCTGCACCTGCTGTCCGGGGGCCGGGCCGAGGCGTCCCGGGTCCGCACCGGTGCGCCGCGGGCCGTGGTGGAGGGGCGGTTCGAGGCGCTGGACGGCGGCGCCGCCGGGGTCGCCGGGGAGGCCGGCGCCGAGCCGGACGAGGACGGCAGCCTCATCGCGCTGCGCACGGTGACGCCCGACGGGCGGTCCCGGGCCCATCTCGGCGGCCGTTCGGTGCCGGTCGGGGTGCTGTCCGACCTCTCCGAGCGGCTCATCGCCGTGCACGGCCAGAACGACCAGCTCAGCCTGCTGCGGCCGGCCGAGCAGCGCGCCGTGCTCGACCGGTTCGCCGGCGACGAGGTGGCCGGCACCCTCGAGGCGTACCGCCGCGTCCGGGACGAGTGGTTACGGGTGGGCGCCGAGCTCACCGAGCGCACCGAGCGGTCCCGCGAGCTGGCCAGGGAGGCCGACCTGCTCCGGCACGGCCTGGCCGAGATCGAGGCGGTCGACCCGCAGCCCGGCGAGGACGACGTGCTGATGGCCAAGGCCCGCCGGCTGGCCGACGCCGACCAGCTCCGCGAGCACGCCGCGGCGGCCGCGTTCGCGGTGACCGGGTCCCCGGAGGGCGACCCGGACGCACCCGGCGCGCTGGGCCTCATCGCCGAGGCCCGCCGGCGCCTGGCGGCCGCCGAGGATCCCCGGCTGCGCGAGCTGGAGCCCCGGCTGGCCGAGGCGTCGGCGCTGCTCGGCGACGTCGGCGCCGAGCTGACCGGCTACCTCGAGTCGCTCGACGCCGACCCGGCCGTGCTCGAGCAGGTGCTCGCCCGGCAGGCCGAGCTCAAGCAGCTCACCCGCAAGTACGCCGCCGACGTCGACGGGGTGCTGGCCTGGGCGGCCGACGCGGAGCAGCGGCTGGCCGGGCTGGACACCTCCGAGGAGGCGCTCGCCGAGCTGGCGCGGCGCCGCGAGGAGCTGGCGGCCGAGCTGGCCGGGTACGCCGAAACCCTGACCGCCCAACGGATCGCGGCGGCCGACGAGCTGGCCAAGGCGGTCACCGAGGAGCTGGCCGGGCTGGCCATGCCGCAGTCGGTGATCGATCTGACGGTCCAGCCCCGCCCGGCCGACGAGCGCGATCCGCACGCGCTGACCGTCGCCGGTCGCCAGGTGCACGCCGGCCCGGACGGCGTGGACGACGTGGAGCTGCGGCTGCGCGCGCACGACGGCGCCGAGCCGCTCCCGGTGCACAAGGCCGCCTCCGGTGGCGAGCTGTCCCGGGTGATGCTGGCCATCGAGGTGGTGCTCGCCCACGCCGATCCGGTGCCGACCCTGGTGTTCGACGAGGTGGACGCCGGCGTCGGCGGCCGGGCCGCGGTCGAGATCGGTCGCCGGCTGGCCCGCCTCGCCCGCAGCCACCAGGTGATCGTGGTGACCCACCTGGCCCAGGTCGCCGCGTTCGCCGACCGGCACATCGTGGTCGACAAGCGGGCCATGGGCGGCGTCGTCGGCGCCGACATCCGCACCGTCGAGGAGCACGAGCGGGTGGTCGAGCTGGCCCGCATGCTGGCCGGCATGGAGTCCACCGAGACCGGTCGGGCGCATGCCGAGGAGCTGCTGGCGGTGGCCGAGGCGGACAAGCGGAAGAAGAGCCGGCGGAGGAAGTGAGGGCCGGGGCCGGGTGGGGCCGGGGGATGGTGTAGCGAGCGGGTTGGTGGGGTGAACCCGTTGCGTTGCGCGCCGGCGGTTGGCGGGGCCTAGGGCGAGCGGTTGGCTCGGTGGTTGCGTCGGGTTGCGCGGCGGCGGTTGGTGGGGTGGTTCTGTTGGGTGGCGCGGCGGCGGTTGGTGGGGTGGCTGGGGAGCGCGGCGGCGGCTGGTCGGCTGATTCTGTCGGGTGGCGTCGCTGGTTCGCGGAGTGGTTCCGTGGCGTTCCGCGGCGGCGGCTGGTGGGGTGTGGGGCGAGCGGTTGACTGGGTGGTGGCGTTGGGTGGCGCGGTGGCGGTTGGTCGGGTGGTGGCGCGCGGGGGCGGTTTGGCTGGCTGTGACACGAAGATCATCGCGCCGGAGGTACACACGGCGACGTCAGGCGCAAACACGTGGTGTACCGGCGTGGCTCACTGATTAACTCACGTCCATTTGTCACCATCAGTCCCATGAAGCTCAGCGGTCTCCTTGCGCGCACCGACAAGAGCCTGCCGGGGGTGGTCGGCGTGGCGAGGGTGGGGCGGCGGACCGAGGCGCTGCTGCGAAGGCTCGGGCCGGGGGACATTGCCGTGCTCGATCAGGTCGATCTGGATCGGGCGACGGCGGATGCGCTGATTGCGGCCGAGGTGGCGGGGGTGGTGAACGCGCCGCCGTCGATTTCGGGGCGGTTTCCCAACCTGGGGCCGGAGATGCTGGTGGGGGCCGGGGTGGCGCTTGTCGACGGGGTGGGCAGCGAGGCGTTGCGGACGATCAAGGATGGGATGCGGCTGCGGCTGCACGAGGGTGTGGTGTACGCGGGGGATCGGGAGCTGGCAACGGGGAGCCAGCAGACCGAGGAGACCGTGGCCGATCTCATGATCGAGGCGAAGGCGGGGATGTCGGCGCAGTTGGAGGCGTTCTCGGCGAACACGATGGAGTTCCTGCGGCGGGAGCGGACGCTGATCCTGGAGGGTGTGGGCGTGCCGGACCTGTTGGTGCCGATGAAGCACCGGCAGGTGGTCGTGGTGGCGCCGGGGCACGGGTACGTCGAGGATCTCAAGGCGCTCAAGCGGTACATCGCCGAGCATCGGCCGGTGTTGATCGGGGTCGACGGGGCCGCCGACACCATGCGCGAGCTCGGGTACAGGCCGCAGGTTATCGTCGGCGATCCGGACGGGATCAGCACCGACACGCTGCGCTGCGGGGCCGAGGTGGTCATTCCGGCGCATTCCGACGGGCACGCGCCCGGGCTTGAGCGGATTCAGGATCTCGGGATCGGCGCGGTCACCTTTCCGGCGTCGGGCAACGCGGAGGATCTTGCCCTGCTGCTGGCGGACACGCATGGTGCCGGGCTGGTGGTCACGGTCGGTTTTCAGGCCACGCTCAGCGAGTTTCTCGACCGGGGGCGGTCGGGCTCGAACCCGTCGACGTTCCTTACCCGGCTCAAGTTGGGCAGCCGGTTGGTCGATGGTCGGGCGGTGGCGACGCTGCACCGTAGCCGGGTCTCGCTCGCCGCGGTGGTGGTGCTGGTGCTGGCGGCGCTGGTCGCGGTGGCGGTCGCGGTGGCCGTCTCGGGCGTGGCCGGGGCCTACACCGACTGGGCGGTCGACACCTGGACCGATCTTGTCACCTGGATCAAGGGGCTGTTCGCGTGATCTCGTTGCGCTACCACATCATCTCGATCGCCGCGGTGTTCCTGGCGCTGGCCGTGGGCGTCGTGCTGGGGTCCACCACGCTCAGCCGCACCGTGCTCAGCGGGCTGTCCGACGAGAATGGCGATCTCGGCCGGCAGGTGTCCGACCTGGAGGCGCAGCGTAACGGGCTGTCGGCGCGGCTGGCCGACGCCGACTCGTTCGCCGCGACGGTCGGGCCGCTCGCGGTGCGGGGACAGCTGGACAAGCGCACGGTCGTGCTGATCACCACCGCCGACGCCAGCCCGGCCGACCGGGACGCGCTGAAGAACCTGGTGGCGGCGTCCGGCGCCACGGTGACCGGGGAGCTGCAGCTCACCGAGGCGTTCGCCGACCCGGCCAAGGCCGACCAGCTCAAGGACATCGTCACCCGGCTGCTGCCGGCCGGCGTCGTGCTCCCCACGGTGACCGATCCTGGCACGCTGGCCGGCGGGCTGATCGGCCCGCTGACCCTGATCAGCAAGGCGAACAACCAGCCGCAGGCCTCGCCGGAGGAGACCGCGGCCGCGCTGACCGGCCTGGCCGACGGCGGCTTCATCCGGACGGCCCAGGGTCTCAAGCCGGCCCAGCTCGCGATCGTGCTGACCGGCGGCTCCGCCGAGGGCGACGGCGCGGGCGACCGGGCCGCCACCATCGCCCGGTTCGCCACCCAGGTCGACCGCTCGGGCGCCGGCACGGTGCTGGCCGGCGGGCCCGGGTCGGCGGACGGGGCCGGCGCCGTCGGTGTGGTGCGGGCCGACACCGCCGCCACCCAGATCCTGTCCACAGTAGACAACGTGAACACCCCGGCCGGCCGCGTCGTCACCATCCTGGCCCTGCGCGAGCAGCTCGAGGAGAAGTCCGGCCGCTACGGCATCGCCGGCAACGCCCAGGCCCCCGCCCCCGGCACGCCGTCGAGCTGACCTGGTCGTCGGGCGTGTCGGCGATGCGCGGACGTTTGGTCGCGTGTTAGCGTGAAACCCCGTGGAACGGCAGGCGGGATACCCCGCTACGAATGGTGCCGCCGGCAACGGCAGGACACAGGGATTGACGGTTACGCCACGGGGAGCCCCCTTGCAAGCACGAACAACCAAGCATGTCTTCGTCACCGGGGGCGTCGCCTCCTCGCTGGGCAAGGGGCTCACGGCATCCAGCCTCGGGCAGTTGCTCACCGCGCGTGGCCTCAAGGTCACGATGCAGAAGCTCGACCCGTACCTCAACGTGGACCCGGGCACGATGAACCCCTTCCAGCACGGCGAGGTGTTCGTCACCGAGGACGGCGCCGAGACCGACCTGGACATCGGGCACTACGAGCGGTTCCTGGACCGCAACCTGACCGGCAGCGCCAACGTGACCACCGGCCAGATCTACTCGACGGTGATCGCCAAGGAGCGGCGCGGGGAGTACCTCGGTGACACCGTCCAGGTGATCCCGCACATCACCGACGAGATCAAATCGCGGATCCGGGCCATGGCCGCCCCCGACGAGCAGGGCCGCGCGCCGGACGTGGTGATCACCGAGGTGGGCGGCACGATCGGCGACATCGAGTCGCTGCCGTTCATCGAGGCCTGCCGGCAGGTGCGGCACGACGTGGGCCGGGACAACTGCTTCTTTCTGCACGTGTCGCTGGTGCCCTACCTCGCCCCGTCCGGGGAGCTGAAGACCAAGCCGACGCAGCACTCGGTGGCCGCGCTGCGCAACATCGGCATCCAGCCCGACGCCATCGTCTGCCGTGCCGACCGGGACATCCCGGACGGCCTCAAACGCAAGATCGCCCTGATGTGCGATGTGGACACCGACGCGGTGGTGGCCGCGCCGGACGCACCGTCCATCTACGACATTCCCAAGGTGCTGCACCGGGAGGGGCTGGACGCTTATGTGGTGCGCCGGCTCGGCCTGCCGTTCCGGGACGTGGACTGGACGGTGTGGGGTGACCTGCTCGACCGGGTGCACAGTCCGCAGGAGACGGTCCGGATCGCGGTCGTCGGCAAGTACGTCGACCTGCCGGACGCCTACCTGTCGGTCACCGAGGCGCTGCGCGCGGGCGGGTTCGCCCACCGGGCCAAGGTCGACGTGGTCTGGGTCCCGTCGGACGACTGCCAGACCCCGGCCGGCGCCGCGACCGCGTTGTCCGGTGTGGACGGTGTGCTGATCCCCGGCGGGTTCGGGGTGCGCGGCATCGAGGGCAAGATCGGCGCCATCGCGTACGCCCGCACCAACGGGATCCCGACCCTCGGGCTGTGCCTCGGGCTGCAGTGCATGGTCATCGAGATGGCCCGCAACCTCGCCGGCCTCGAGGGCGCCAACTCCGACGAGTTCGACGAGACCACCAGGCACCCGGTGATCAGCACGATGGCCGACCAGCAGGACGTGGTGGCCGGCGAGCGCGACATGGGCGGCACCATGCGGCTCGGCGCCTACCCGGCCAAGCTGACCCCCGGCTCCGCGGTGGCGAGGGCCTACGGCGAGCGGGAGGTGTCCGAGCGGCACCGGCACCGCTACGAGGTCAACAACGCCTACCGGGACCGGCTGACCAAGGCCGGCGTGGTGTTCTCCGGCGTGTCGCCGGACGACCACCTGGTGGAGTTCGTCGAGCTGCCGCCCGACGTGCACCCGTTCTTCGTCGGCACCCAGGCGCACCCCGAGCTGAAGAGCCGACCCACCCGGCCGCACCCGCTGTTCGCCGGCTTCGTCAAGGCCGCCATGGAGTACCGCGCCGCCGAGCGGCTACCCGTGGTGCTGCCGGAGCAGACGGTCTCCAGCGCGGCCGGGGCGCGTTCGTGAGTCAGCCGGGGCGGCACCGGTTCGAGGTGGTGTCCACACGGGACATCCATGTGGGACGGATCCTCGCCCTGCGGCTCGACGAGGTGACCATGCCGAGCGGGGACGTCGCCCGGCGGGAGGTGGTGGAGACGTTCCCCGCGGCGGTGATGGTCGCGCTCGACGACGAGGGCCGGGTGGCGCTGATCCACCAGTACCGGCACGCGGTCGGCACCCGGCTCTGGGAACTGCCCGCCGGCCTTGTCGACCCCGGCGAGGACCCGCTCGAGGCGGCCAAGCGCGAGCTGGCCGAGGAGGTCGGGCTGGCCGCGGCGAGCTGGTCGGTGCTGGTGGACCTGGCCGTCTCCCCGGGTTTCACCGACCACGCCGTCCGGGTCTACCTCGCCACCGATCTGTCTTCTGTAGACAGAGCGGCGCCCGGCGAGGAGGAGGCCGACCTTGTGGTCCGCCGGGTGCCGCTGGCCGAGGCGGTCCACATGGTGCTGTCCGGCGAGATCACCAACGGCCAGGCGGTCGGCGGCCTGCTCGCCGCGCACGCGGTCCGCTCCGGCGTCGCCGAGCCCCGCCCGGCCGACGCCCCATGGCCCGACCAACCCACCCGGTTCGCCGCCCGCTTGTGAGGGGCCTACCGGCGTCGAGGCCGGGCCGGAGGTCCGCCGAGACGTCGGTGGGTGCCAACCGGCAGGCAGCAACGGCAAGTAGTGCTTCCAGCCCTGCCCTCACATTGAATCCAACACAGCTCAGACTGAGCCGAGGTCGCGCTCGATCGCGGCCAGCTCCTCGGCGCTGCCCTGCACCTTGGGGCCGGTGAACCACCGGCGGGCCGACACCAGCCACCACACCCCGGCGAAGCCGAGCACGACCAGCACGGCGATCGGCGTGTAGTTGAAGTTCTTCGCCGTCACCGGGCTCGCTTGGGGCAGCATGAACAGCACGGCGATGAAGCACACCCACACCACCGCGACCGTCCCGATCGGCCGGCTCCACCGGCCGAGGTGCCACGGCCCGCGCTCGAAGCCCGCACCCCGCCGAAGTCGCAGGAACGTCGGCAGCACGTAGGCGATGTACAGGCCGATCACCGCGATCGAGGTCACCGCGGCGTAGGCCGTGGTGTTCCACAGGTACGGCAGGCCGAGCAGGAAAGCGCCACCGGCGGCCAGCCACACGGCGTTGGTCGGTGTGCGGGTCCGCTTGTTCACCCGGTGCCAGAAGGCCGAGTATGGCAGCGCGCCGTCCCGGGAGAACGCGTAGATCATCCGGGAGTTCGCGGTCACCGAGGACATGCCGCAGAAGAACTGCGCGCCGATCACGATGAGCAGCAGCAGCTTCCCGCCGGTCGCGCCGACCGCGTCGATGAAGATCTGCGCGGGCGGCGCGGCGGAGGCGACCTCGTCGTCGTAGCTCTGGATCGCGAACGTCACGCCGATCAGCAGGATCCAGCCGGCGATCAGCGACACCACGATCGACATGACGATGCCCCGCGGGCCGCTGCGGGCGGCGTCGTGGGTCTCCTCGGTCATGTGCGCGCTCGCGTCGTACCCGGTGAAGGTGTACTGGGCGAGCAGCAGCCCGAGCAGGGCGACGTAGAAGCCGGAGCTCCAGCCGGTGTTGTTGACGAACTCGCCGAACACGAACGACGCGGACTGGTGGTTGTCGGGCAGGAAGGCCAGCGCGCCCACGATGATCAGCACGCCGAGCACGTGCCACCAGACGCTGATGTCGTTGAGCCGGGCGACGAGTTGCACGCCGAACGTGTTGAGCAGGCCGTGCAGCACCAGGATGATCCCGAACAGGGTGATCGTGTGGCCCGGCGTCGCGGTGTACCCGAACTGCAGGTCCAGGAAGGCGTTGAGGAAGAACGCGGCGCCGAAGTCGATCCCGGCGGTCACCGCCACCTGCCCGAGGAAGTTGAACCAGCCGGTGAACCACGACCAGGCGGCGCCGTTGGACGGGGCCAGCTTGGCCGCCCAGTAGTACAGGCCGCCCGCGGTCGGGTAGCTGGAGCAGACCTCGGCCATCGCGAGGCCGACCAGCAGCGTCATCAGGCCGACGAACGGCCAGCCCCAGACGATCATCGCCGGGCCGCCGGTGTTCATGCCGAACCCGTACAGCGTCAGGCAGCCGGACAGGATCGAGATGATCGTGAACGACACGGCGAAGTTGGAGAAACCCGACATCCGCCGGGACAGCTCCTGGGCGTAGCCGAGCTCGTGCAGCCGTTTCTCGTCCTCGCCCAGCGGGGGAGTCGTGCCGGACCTGGTCTGCGGGCTGTCCGTGGTCACCGCCGCCTCCTCGCTCCCAATGGGCTAGGATCAGTCCTTTGGACTGGTAGAGAGTGATCCCAGCCAACGGCTCGTGTCAAGGGCTCGGCGGCCCATTGGTCTCCTCCAATCTGGACACTCTCCCGGTCCGCGACCCCTTCCACCGACCTGGGGCCCCGGCGTCGACGCACCACTCCCGTCCTGATCCATTCGTCCGAGTCAACCCCGGAGGAACATCAACCTTCGCAATCCAGTGACGTTTAAGCCGCGTTCCGGCGAGCAGATCGAGCGCACCATAGGGCCTCCAGGCCGCCCCTCTAAAGTCGGTTTTGTCACGCTGAGTTCCAAATCGATCACCGACCGATTGGAATATCCTTCATGTCACGCTGGATCCGTTAATGCGCGCCGTTGTGATGAGACGACCGGGATGTGTCGAGCTGGCGGAGTTGCCGGATCCCATCTGCGGGCCGGATGAGATCCTGATGCGTACCGAGGCGGTCTCGATCTGCTCCACGGACGTTTCCTACTACCGGGGACATCTGTTTCCGGCCCGCTGGCCCATCGTTCCCGGACACGAGTACGTGGGCCGGGTCGTGCAGATCGGCTCCCGCCTCGAACAGGACATCCGGCTCGACGACCGGCTGGTCTACTGGGGGCAGACCGATTTCTGGGGGATGGCGGAGTTCCGCACCATTCGTCCGCTGCTCCCGCAGCACCGGCTCGAGACGTCGTGGTACACGCAACGCAACTTCTATGATGCCGATCAGGCCGCGGCGGTGGTGGTGCCCGCCGAAATACCGGCCAGCCTTGCGACGATCGTGGAGCCGTTGACGTCGGTCTTACGGTCTTTGCTGACCAACCCACCGCGGCCGGGAGACGTTTGTGTGGTGCTCGGTTGTGGCCCGTGTGGCCTTCTTGCGGTCCAGGTACTGCACAAATACCTGGGGGCGGGGTTGGTGGTGGTGGCGGACCGGGACCCCGCGCGGCTGCGGGTGGCCCTTGAGCTGGGTGCGGACCAGGCTTTCAACACCGACCTGGATACCACGGAGCTGGAGGCGATCGTCCGGAACAATCATGACTCCTTCGCCGACTACCTGTTCGATGCGCTACCCCACGTCACCGTTGCGAACGGGGACGGCAAGGACGTTCGTCAACTGGGCATGGGACTCCTGCGACCCGGCGGAACCTACGTGGTGTACGGGGCAACCGAGACTCCCCAGATGATCAACACCTGGCTCATCCTGGCCAAGGGACTGCGCCTGGTGGCCGCACCGTTCGACGTCCGGCTCTTTCCCATGGCCCGGTCCGCGCACGTTGCGCGCATCGCGCTGAGCCTGATCCGCGATGGTGTGATCAAAGCGGAGCGGTTGGTGACGCGGTCCATCCGCGCCAACGACGAGGCCGCCATCAGCGAGGCGTTCGCCAACTACGGCGCCAACGGTGACCTGAAGACCTCGATCGCCTACCACGACCCCGACTCGCCCGGAGCCGACGAGCGCGTCGGTTCCGGTCTGACCGTAGGGAGTTGACCCGTGCGTTCCAAGTGGACCCGAGTGGCGGTGTCGATGCTGTTCCTGGAGCTGGGATTCGGCTTCGGCAGTTGGGCGGTGCGGATTCCCGACATTCAGGAGAGGTTGGGGCTGTCCAAAGCCGCGCTCGGCATGGCGTTGCTGGCGCTGGCGGTGGGTTCCCTGTTGGGTATGCCGCTGGCCAGCGCCCTTGCCGCCCGCGTCAACGGAGCATCCCTGGCGCGCGGATGCGCGCTGTCCTTTGCGGCGTGCCTGGCGCTGCCGGCGTTGGCGCCCAGCCTGGCGTCGCTGTGCGCGACACTGGCGGTCATGGGGGCGGCCAACGGGGCACTCGGGGTGGTCATGAACGCTCAGGCGTCGCTCGTCGAGCGGCACACGGGCCGAGCCGTGCTCTCGACCTGCCACGGGGTGTTCAGCGTCGGCGGACTGACCGGCTCGCTCTCCGCCGGCTGGCTCGCCGGCCAGGCAGTGCCCGCCATGCTCCACCTCCCCGTGGTGGCCGCGGCGCTGGTCGGGCTCGCGCTGCTGGGCGCTCCGCATCTGGTGCCCACCGTGCCGGTCGTGGGCGCGGCGGCATTCGCCCGTCCGACCCGAGGCCTGATCGTGTTCGGCGTCCTTGCCTTCTGCGTTCTCCTCTGCGAGGGCGCGGTCACCGACTGGAGCGCCGTCTACCTGCGGGAACAGCTCGCCGCGTCACCCGCCGCGGCGGCCGTGGGCTACTCGGCGTTCGCGGTCGCCATGGCGATCGGCCGACTGTCCGGCGACCGGCTGACATCCGCGTGGGGACGTCGCCGTCTGGTCCGGATTGCCGGCGCCGTGGCAACCTGCGGAGCTGCCGCGATCCTGATCGCTCCGGTGCTGTGGCTGGGGCTGGCCGGCTTCGCACTGCTCGGTGTCGGGCTGTCGGTCGCCTTCCCGAACGTGCTGGGCGCCGCCGCCGAGGAAGACCCTCGTCGGGTCGACGCCTCGATCGCGGCCGTGTCCACGGTCGGCTACCTCGGTTTCCTCCTCGGGCCGCCGCTCATCGGCCTCCTTGCCCAGGCGATCGGGTTGCGCGGCGGCCTGAGCCCCCTACTGGTGTGCGCTGCCTGCGTCCTGCTGCTCGCAGGAACGCTGCGCACCACGCGCTCAGCGACGGAGCACCGCCGTGCCGACGGCACCCCGGCGCAGGTCGGCGGCCGCACGCGGTAGAGCGTGATCCGTTTGACACGTCAGCGCGGGCCGTGTGCAATGTGTCCAATGGATCGGTTCTGGTCCTTTGGGAGTGAGGATGCGGCACAGCGATGGCCTGCTCACCCTCGATCGGCTGCGCGAGCTGGTCGAGGCCGGGGAGATCGACACCGTTCTGCTGGCGATCACCGACATGCAGGGGCGGTTGCAGGGCAAGCGGTGCGGGGCGGAGTACTTCCTCAACGAGGTGGCGCCGCACGCCGCGGAGGCGTGCAACTACCTGCTCGCGGTCGACGTGGAGATGAACACCGTCGACGGCTACGCGATGTCCTCATGGGACCGTGGGTACGGCGACTTCGTGCTGCGACCGGACTTCGGCACGCTGCGCCGGGTGCCGTGGCACGAGGGGACCGCGCTGGTGCTCGCCGACATCGAGTGGTTCGACGGGACCCCGGTGGCGGCCTCGCCGCGGCAGATCCTGCGCCGGCAGCTCGACCGGCTGGCCGAGCGCGGGCTGGCCGCGTACGTGGGCACCGAGCTGGAGTTCATCGTGTTCGACGACTCCTACGAGCAGGCATGGCGGTCCGGCTACCGCAACCTCACCCCGGCCAATCAGTACAATGTGGACTATTCGATGCTGGGGACCGCGCGGCTGGAGGGGCTGCTGCGCGACATCCGCAACGGCATGTCCGGCGCAGGGATGTACGTGGAGTCGGCCAAGGGGGAGTGCAACCCCGGCCAGCACGAGATCGCCTTCCGGTACGCCGACGCACTGACCACATGCGACAACCACAGCATCTACAAGACCGGCGCCAAGGAGATCGCCGCCCGGCACGGCAAGAGCCTGACGTTCATGGCCAAGTACAACGAGCGGGAGGGCAACTCCTGCCACGTCCACATCAGCCTGCGCGGCACGGACGGCGACCCGGTGCTGGCCGGCGACGGGCCGAACGGGTTCTCCCCGCTGATGGAGCGGTTCCTCGCCGGGCAGCTGGCCTGCCTGCGCGAGCTCACCTACTTCTTCGCGCCGAACGTCAACTCCTACAAGCGTTACACCCCGGGCAGCTTCGCGCCGACCACGATCGCCTGGGGCCGGGACAACCGCACCTGCGCGCTGCGCGTCGTCGGGCACGGCGACTCGCTGCGGGTCGAGCACCGGCTGCCCGGCGGGGACGTCAACCCGTACCTCGCGGTGGCCGCGGCCGTGGCCGCCGGGCTGCACGGCATCGACAACGAGCTGCCGCTCGAACCCGAGTTGGTCGGAAACGCCTACGATGAAACGGATCGACCGCAGGTGCCGACGACCCTGCGGGACGCCGCCGCGCTGCTCGGCGAAAGCAAGCTGGCCCGTTCGGCGTTCGGCGACGAGGTCGTCGACCACTACCTGAACAACGCGCGGGTCGAGCTCGCGGCCTACGACGCCGCGGTGACCGACTGGGAGAAGATCCGTGGCTTCGAGCGGCTCTAGCAGCGCCCTTCCGGGAGCCCGGCCATGAGCGCGCGCGACAGCCACGACGCTGACCTGCGTTCCAGGCCACTGATCGGGATCAGCTGCTATCTGGAGCAGGCCAGGTTCGGCGTGTGGGACGTGCCGGCCGCCCTGCTGGCCCGAACCTACCTGGACTGTGTGGTCGCGGCCGGCGGGCTGCCCGTTCTTGTGCCCCCGGTCGGGGGCTGGGACGCCGTGGATGTGTCCCGGTTGGACGGTTTGGTTCTAGCCGGGGGGCCGGACATCGATCCCGCCTGCTACCACCAGCACCCACATCCCGAGACGGGGCCACCCCGACCCGAGCGCGACCTGGCCGAGCTGAGGCTGCTCGACGCGGCGCTGCCGGCCGGCGTCCCGGTCCTTGGCGTGTGCCGGGGAATGCAGCTGATCAACGTTGCCTGCGGCGGCAGCCTGCACCAGCACCTGGACAGCCCGGCGCACCGGCCGACTCCTGGAGTGTTCGGCCGGGTGGCGGTGAAGGTCGCGCCGGACAGCCGGCTCGCCGGGATCATCGGCGAGCAGGTGACCGTGTCATGCCACCACCATCAGGGAATCGACCGGCTCGGCGACGGGCTCGTCCCGGTCGGCTGGGCGCCGGACGGCACGGTGGAGGCGGTCGAGCTGCCGGGGGACGACTTTCTCGTCGGCGTGCAGTGGCATCCCGAGGAAGACACCGTGGACAGGCGACTGTTCCAGGCGCTGGTGGCGGCGGCATGACCGCGACGTTCGACGTGATCAACCCCGCCACCGAGCAGGTGGTCGAGACCGTGCCGCTGACGTCGGCCGAGGAGACCGACGCGGCCATCGCCAGGGCGGCCGCGGCCTTTCCGGCGTGGCGGGCGGTCGCGCCGGGGGACCGGACCCGGCTGCTGCGTGCGTTCGCCGAGGCGGTCGACGCCGACCGGGAGAACCTGGCCCGGCTGGAGGTGGCCAACTCCGGGCACACCATCGGCAACGCCCGGTGGGAGGCCGGCAACGTGCGCGACGTGCTGCAGTACTACGCGGCCGCGCCGGAGCGGCTGTTCGGCCGGCAGATCCCGGTGCCCGGCGGGGTGAACGTCACCTTCGCCGAGCCGATCGGCGTGGTGGGCGTGATCGTGCCGTGGAACTTCCCGATGCCGATCGCCGGCTGGGGTTTCGCGCCGGCGCTTGCGGCCGGCAACACGGTGGTGCTCAAACCGGCCGAGCTGACCCCGCTGACCGCGCTGCGCCTGGCCTCGCTGGCCAGGGATGCCGGGATCCCGGAGGACGTGTTCCAGGTGCTGCCCGGCAAGGGTTCCGTCGTGGGGCAACGCTTCGTGGACCATCCGGCGGTTCGGAAGATCGTGTTCACCGGCTCGACCGAGGTCGGCAAGCAGATCATGGCCGGCTGCGCCGCGCGGGTGAAGCGGGTGACCCTTGAGCTTGGCGGCAAGAACGCCAACATCGTGTTCGCCGACGCCGACCTCGAGAAGGCCGCGGCCACGGCGCCGTACGGGGTGTTCGACAACGCCGGCCAGGACTGCTGCGCGCGGTCGCGGATCCTGGTGCAGCGCGGCGTGTTCGACCGGTTCATGGAGCTGCTCGAGCCGGCGGTCCGCGGCGTCGTGGTGGGCGACCCGGCCGACGAGAAGACCGAGATGGGCCCGCTGATCTCCGCCGCGCACCGGGCCAGCGTGGCCGCCTACGTGCCGGACGACGCGCCGGTGGCGTTCCGCGGCAGCGCCCCGACCGGGCCCGGCTTCTGGTTCCCGCCAACGGTTCTGACCCCGTCCTCGCCGACCGACCGCACCGTGGTCGAGGAGGTCTTCGGCCCGGTGGTGACCGTGCAGACTTTCGACGACGAGGACGACGCGATCCGGATGGCCAACCGGACCGAGTACGGCCTGTCCGGGTCGATCTGGACCCGCGACGTCGGCCGGGCCTTCCGGGTTGCGCGCGGCGTCGAGTCCGGCAACCTCTCGGTCAACTCGCACTCCTCGGTCCGCTACTGGACCCCGTTCGGCGGCGTCAAGCAATCCGGCCTCGGCCGCGAGCTCGGCCCGGACGCGCTGGACGCGTTCACCGAGACCAAGAACGTCTTCATCAGTACGGAGGGGTAGACGAGTGGCGCGGCACCCGAGGCGACCACAGAGCGCGCCCCCGCCGAAGGCCCGCTATCGCGGTGGCAGGGCTCCTTCGCGGATGGCGGGCTCTGGAATTTCGGCGCCCTGCCGACGCGATTGCGGCGGCGCGCAAAGTCGCGACGATACAGTACGGAGGGGTAGATGCGCCTGAAGGACCGGATCGCGGTGGTGACCGGCGCGGCCAGCGGGATCGGCCTGGCGACCGCGAAGCGGTTCGCCGCCGAGGGCGCGAAGGTCGTCGCCGTCGACCTCAACACCGATGGGATCACCTTGCTGGCCAAGGAGATCGACGGCGACGCAATCACCTGCGACGTGACCGACGAGGCGGGCGTCGAGGCCATGTTCGAGTCGGTGGTCGGCAGGCACGGCAGCGTCGACATCGCCTTCAACAACGCGGGGATCTCGCCGCCGGAGGACGACTCGATCCTCACCACGGGGATCGAGGCCTGGGAGCGGGTGCAGCGGGTCAACCTGACCTCGGTGTACCTGTGCTGCAAGCACGTCATCCCGCACATGCGGCGGCAGGGCCGGGGTTCGATCATCAACACCGCCTCGTTCGTGGCGGTGCTGGGCGCGGCCACGTCACAGATCTCCTACACCGCCTCCAAAGGCGGGGTGCTGGCGATGTCTCGGGAGCTGGGCGTGCAGTTCGCCCGCGAGGGCATCAGGGTGAACGCGCTGTGCCCCGGACCGGTGAACACGCCGCTGCTGCGGGAGCTGTTCGCCAAGGATCCCGAGCGGGCCCAGCGGCGGCTGGTGCACGTGCCGATGGGCCGGTTCGCCGAGCCCGAGGAGATCGCCGCCGCGGTGGCGTTCCTGGCCAGCGACGACGCGTCGTTCATCACCGCGTCGACGTTCCTGGTGGACGGCGGGATCTCGGGCGCCTACGTGACGCCGCTGTAGTCATGTCCACTTTGGCCAGTGCGGGAGCGGCGCTGTTCCGCCCGGTGCGCGCCGGCAACGCCTTCGAGGAGACCGTCGAGCGTCTCCTGCAAGCGATCCGGCTCGGCGTTGCCGGCCCCGGTGAGCGGCTCCCGGCCGAGCGCGAGCTGGCCGCGCGCCTTGCCGTCAGCCGCGAAACCCTCCGCCAGGCCATCCGGGCGCTGGCCGACGCCGGCTACGTCGAGTCCCGCCGCGGCCGCTACGGCGGCACCTTCGTCACCGAGACCCTCCCGCCCACCGCCAGCGGCCGCCCGCGCGAGGAGCTCGCCGCCGAGCTGGACGACGTGCTGACCCTCCGCCAGGTCCTGGAAACCGGCGCCGCCGAGACCGCAGCCACCCGCCCGCTGACCCCGGCCGACCGCGAGCACCTCCGCGTCGCCCTTGACGAGGCCGCCACCCTCGACCCCGCCGACTACCGCCGCCGCGACTCCCGCCTGCACCTGGCCATCGCCGAGGTCACCGCGTCCACCCTGCTCACCACCGCCGTCGCCGACATCCGCACCCGCGTCAACGAGCTGCTCGACGCGATCCCCCTGCTGCCCACCAACCTCGAGCACTCCCACGCCCAACACCGCCGCATCGTCGACCGCATCCTGGCCGCCGACCCCCGCGCCGCCCGCCGAGCCATGGCCGAACACCTCGACGGCACCGCCGCCCTCCTGCGCGGCTTCCTGTCCTAAACGCCGCGTCGAGCACAAGGGAAAGCGACTCCGGCAATCCGATGAATGCCTCCATCGTCATCCCTGGCGTGAGGTAGGCCCCTTCATCGCATGCCCTCCACAATGGTCGGTTCAGCGGCGATCCCGTACCGCCACCGATGAGGTAGCTCGCCCTCGGCGAGGAATGCCACACGGCTTGCGTGCCGATGCGTACCTGCGGGTCGCCGCGGTTTGTGTCGCCGTGGAGAAGGACTCCCGCGCCCACATCGCTTTCCGGGGTCCTAAATGTCGCGTAGCCGGCGGCCGTGGGGGTCGGTGCCGCCGTTGATCAGGAGGAGGATGCCGTCGATGATCGACCAGATGACGCCGACGCCGATGGGGAACAGGACCAGTTGGAGGACGGCGGTCTGGTTGTGGCCGGTGTAGAAGCGGCCGATGCCGAACGGGAGCATGATCTGCAGGAGGCCGGCGGCGATCTTGGACTTGTCCGACCAGACCACCGGCGAGTTGGGGTCGTGGTGGAGTGGCACCGGCAGCGGGGCCGGCGGGGCCGACGGGGGCGCCGGCCGAGTCAGGGACGCCGGGTGTGGGGCGGGCAGATCCTTGAACAGGGGACGCAGGTCGCCGAGGGTCTTGGCGTCCAGTGCGGTGGTGATCCGCGCTTCGTACTCGTCCATCGGCAGTCGGCCGGCGGCGAAGTGATCACCCAGGATGCTGATGGCGTCCTCGCGTTCCTGGGTGCCGACGCGTAGACCGTCCCTATCCGGCACCTCGCTCACGACACTTACCTTACGGCGTCAGGCCCGTGTGCTCCCAGGGGACTAGGCTCGCGCGCGACGGGTCGACGGTGCCCCGTCCACGAGTCTGCGAGGAGGACGCGGTGCTGGTCGGAGTTCCTCGTGAGGTCAAGAACCACGAGTACCGGGTGGCGATCACACCGGCCGGGGTCGTCGAGCTGGTGCACCGCGGTCACGATGTGCTCATCGAGACCGGCGCCGGGCTCGGCTCCTCGTTCCCGGACGCGGAGTACCTGGCGGCCGGCGCCAAGATCGCGCCGACGGCCGACGACACCTGGGCGTCGGCGGACCTGGTGCTCAAGGTCAAGGAGCCGATCCCGGAGGAGTACGGGCGGCTGCGCCGCGGCCAGATCCTGTTCACCTACCTGCACCTGGCCGCCAGCGAGGAGTGCACCCGGGCGCTGGTCGACTCGGGCGTCACCGCGATCGCCTACGAGACCGTGCAGCTCGCCGACGGGTCGCTGCCGCTGCTCGCGCCGATGAGCGAGGTGGCCGGCCGGATGGCGCCGCAGGTCGGGGCGCACTGCCTTGAGCGGGCGCAGGGCGGGCGCGGCGTGCTGCTCGGCGGGGTGTCCGGGGTCCCGGCCGGCAAGGTCGCGGTGATCGGCGCGGGCGTGGCCGGGATGAACGCGGCCAGCATCGCGCTCGGGTTTCAGGCCGAGGTCATCGTCCTGGACACCAACATCAACCGGTTGCGGCAGATCGACTTCAGCTACCGTGGGCACCTGCAGACCGTGGCCAGCAACGCCTACGAGGTCGACAAGGCGTGCCGCTGGGCGGATCTGGTGATCGGGGCCGTGCTGGTGCCGGGGGCCAAGGCGCCGACGTTGGTGAGCAACGAGCTGGTGGCGCAGATGCGGCCCGGTTCTGTGCTGGTGGACATCGCGATCGACCAGGGTGGCTGCTTCGCCGACTCCCGCCCGACCACGCACGCCGACCCGACGTTCACCGTGCACAACTCGGTCTTCTACTGCGTGGCCAACATGCCGGGCGCGGTGCCGAACACCTCGACGTGGGCGCTGACCAACGTGACCCTGCCATACGCAGTTGCCTTGGCGGACAAGGGATTCACCGAAGCGGTTCGCTCCGATCCGGCGCTGGCCAAGGGCGTCAACGTGGCCGCGGGTGCAGTGGTGCTCGACGAGGTGGCCCAGGCGCACGGCATGCCGCACACTCCACTTGAGACGGTTCTCGGGGTCACATGACCGACCTGGGCGGCGTCGTCACCGGTTACCTCGACCACCTCGCGGTGGAGCGGGGCACCTCGCGCAACACGCTGGACGGCTATGCCCGCGATCTGCGCCGCTACGCCGACCACCTGGCGGCGTCCGGTGTGGACGGACTGGCGCAGGTCACCGAGCGGCACGTGTCGGCGTTCCTTGCGGTGCTGCGCGAGGGCACCGACGAGCATCCGCCGCTGGCCGCGTCGTCGGCCGCCCGCGCGCTGGTCGCGGTCCGCGGCCTGCACCGGTTCGCCGTGCGGGAGGGCCTGGTCGAGCTGGACCCGGCGCGGGAGGTGCGGCCGCCCACCCCGCCGCGGCGGCTGCCGAAGGCGCTGCCGATCGACGACGTGCTGCGGCTGCTGGACACCGCGTCCGGCGAGGGGGCCGGGCCGATCCGCGACCGCGCCCTGCTCGAACTGCTGTACTCGACCGGCGCCCGGATCTCCGAGGCGGTCGGCCTCGACCGCGACGACGTCGACCCGCACGAGCGCACCGTGCTGCTGGACGGCAAGGGCGGCAAGCAACGCCTGGTGCCGATCGGCCGGCCGGCGCTGGCCGCGCTCGACGCGTACCTGGTCCGCGTCCGCCCTGCGCTGGCCGCGCGCGGTCGCGGCTCCCCGGCGCTGTTCCTCAACGTGCGCGGCGGCCGGCTGTCCCGGCAGAGCGCCTGGCAGGTGCTCAAGGTGGCGGCCGAGCGGGCCGGCATCACCGCCTCGGTGTCCCCGCACACCCTGCGCCACTCGTTCGCCACCCACCTGCTCGAGGGCGGCGCGGACGTGCGTGTCGTACAGGAGCTGCTCGGCCACGCCTCGGTGACCACGACCCAGATCTACACGCTGGTCACCGTCAACACCCTCCGCGAGGTCTACGCCACCGCCCATCCCCGCGCCCATGGCTAGAGTGCGCTCGTGGGATACCGCGTGCTGCGCCGGATGATGTGGCTGGTCGCTCGGGTCTGGTTCCGGCCGGACGTGGTGGGCGCCGAGCGAGTGCCCCGGCGCGGTCCCGTGATCCTGGCGATCAACCACCTCGCCGTGATCGACAGCTTCCTTGTCGCGTTGCTGCTGCCGCGCAAGGTGTCGTTCCTCGCCAAGGCCGAGTACTTCGAGCGGCGGGCGGTCGCGGTGCCGTTGCGGGTGCTTGGCGCGATCCCGGTGCGCCGCGAGCACAGCCGGGCGGCGCTGGCCTCGCTCGAGATCGCCGAACGGGTGCTGGCCGCGGGCGGGGTGTTCGCGATCCACCCGGAGGGCACCCGGTCCCGTGATGGGCGACTGCACCGTGGTCGCACCGGCGTGGCCACGATGGCGCTCACGTCCGGAGCGCCGGTGGTGCCGGTGGCGTTGATCGGCACCGATCGCGCGCAACCGGCCGGCACCCGGCTGCCAAGGCCGCGCCGGGTCACCGTGCGGTTCGGCGCGCCGCTGGACTTCTCCCGCTATGCCGGCATGGAGGCCTCCCCGGCCATCCGCCGCGCGATCACCGACGAGATCATGTCGGCCATCCTCGACCTGTCCGAGCAGGAGTACGTCGACCGGTACCACGAGCGATCCGACGCCGCGTAATGGACATCGACCTGTTCGTCGCGGCGCACCGGGCCGAGTGGGATCGGTTGGCGGAGCTGGTGCGGCGGGCGGGGCGGTTGCGCGGGCCGGAGGCCGACGAGCTGGTGCTGCTGTACCAGCGGGTGGCCACGCACCTGTCGATCGTCCGGGCGGCGGCGCCGGATCCCGCGCTGCTCGGCCGGTTGTCGCCGCTGGTGGCCAGGGCGCGGGCGGCGGTCACCGGCTCGCACGCGCAGAGCTGGGCCGGGGTCGGGCGGTTCCTCGCCAGGGACCTGCCGGCGGCGATCTACGGCGGCCGGCGGTGGTGGGTGGCCGCCGGGGTGATCTTCCTCGTGACCGGCGGCCTGATCGCGGCCTGGGTGGCGGGTGATCCGCAGGTCCAGGCCACGATCGCGGCGCCGGAGGAGATCCGGTCCCTGACCGCGCCGGGCGGCGATTTCGAGACGTACTACTCGTCGGCGCCGGCGGCCTCGTTCGCCGCGCGGGTGTGGACGAACAACGCCTGGCTGGCGGCCGGCTGCCTGGTGCTCGGCGCGCTGCTCGGCGTCCCGGTGGTGGTGATCCTGCTGTACAACGCCGTCACCGTCGGCGTGGCGGCCGGCCTGATGGCCGCGGCCGGCCGGCTGGACATCTTCTTCGGACTGGTCACGCCGCACGGCCTGCTCGAGCTGACCGCCCTGTTCGTCGCGGCCGGCAGCGGCCTTCGGCTCGGCTGGACGGTCGTCGATCCCGGCGGCGAGTCGCGCGGGTCCGCGCTGGCCCGGCTGGGCCGTTCGGTCGGCGGCGTGGCGCTCGGCCTGGCCCTGGTGCTGCTGGTCTCGGGGCTGATCGAGGCGTTCGTGACCCCGTCCGGCCTGCCGACCTGGGCCCGGATCGGCATCGGGCTGCTGGCCGAGGCGGCGTTCCTCGGCTACGTGCTCATATTCGGTCGACATGCCAGCGCCGCCGGGCACACTGGGGATGTCGACGCAGCGTACGCCGGGGACACCGCGCGGGAGGCCGGATGAGCGACGAGTTGACCGTGCTGGGCGCCTGCCCGCTGGACTGTCCGGACGCCTGCGGCTGGACCGTCACCGTGCGGGACGGCGCGGCGGTTTCCCTGCGCGGGAGCCATGATCACCCGTTCACCCGCGGCTCGCTGTGCACCAAGGTCAACCGCTACCTCGAGCACGCCGCGGCGCCCGACCGCCTGCTGTACCCGATGCGCCGCGTCGGCCCGAAGGGCTCCGGACGGTTCGCCCGGATCGGCTGGGACGAGGCGCTGTCGGAGATCGCGTCCCGACTGCGCGGAATCCTCGACCGGTACGGCGGCGAGGCGGTGTGGCCGTACTGGGGCACCGGGACGATGGGCTACCTGCAGGGGGCACGCGGCCTGTCCGGCCGCCGGTTCTTCAACGTGATCGGCGCGTCCGACCACGACCTGACCATCTGCTCGATCGCCGGGGCCGCCGGGCTGACGTACACGGTCGGAACGTCGGCCGGCATGGACCCGGAGGACCTGGCGCTGTCCCGGCTGATCCTGTTGTGGGGCACCAACACCCTGACCACCGGGCACCACCTGTGGAAGTTCGTCCAGGCGGCGCGCGCGGCCGGCGCCCACGTGGTGGCCATCGATCCACTTCGGACTCGCACGGCGCGCCAGGCCGACGAGCACCTCGCGCCGATCCCGGGCACCGACGCCGCGCTGGCCCTCGGCCTGCTCAACGTGATCGTCGGCCGCGGCGCGGAGGATCACGCGTTCCTCGAGCGGCATACGTTGGGGTGGCCGGAGTTCCGGGCCCGGATCGAGCAGTATCCGCCGGAGAAGGTTGCCGAGATCACCGGGATCCCCGCGGACCGGATCGTGGCGCTCGGCACCCGGATCGCGACGACCCGCCCGACCGCGATCCGCGCCACCATGGGCATGCAGCGGCACGCGGGCGGCGGCATGGCGCTGCGCACGCTGGCCTGCATCCCGGGCGTCACCGGCGACTGGGCCCGCCCCGGCGGTGGCCTGTCGTACTCCACGAGCAGCCACTTCCCGCTCGACGTTTCGGCGCTGTGGCGCGACGATCTGCGTCCCGGACCGGTGCGCACGCTGTCCATGACCCGGCTCGCCGAGGCCCTGCTGACGTTCGACGACCCGCCCGTGCAGGCGCTGTTCGTGATCGCCGCGAACCCGGCGGCCAGCACGCCCCACCAGAACGCCGTGCGCCGCGGTCTGTCCCGTTCGGACCTGTTCACGGTCGTCCTCGAGCAGTTCCCGACCGACACCGTCGACTACGCGGACATCGTGCTGCCGTCGACCATGCAGACCGAGCACGCCGACCTGCACGTCGGCTACGGCCACATGTACCTGATGTGGAACGAGCCCGCGGTGGCGCCGCCGGGGGAGTGCCTGCCCACCACCGAGACGTTCCGCCGCCTGGCCGCCGCCATGGGCCTGACCGAGCCACTGCTGTACGACTCCGACGAGACCCTTGCCCGCACCCTGCTGTCCACATCGGACCCGCGGCTGGCCGGCATCACCCTGGACCGGCTGCGCGCCGAGGGCCACGCCCGACTTTCGGTCCCCGCCCCGTTCCTGCCCTTCGCGTCCGGCTTCCCCACCCCGTCGGGAAAGCTGGAGTTCTACTCCGCCCGCGCCGCCGCCGACGGCCATGATCCGCTCGCCGGCTACACGCCACCCGCGGAGATCTCCGACGACGCCCTCGCCGCCCGCTACCCGCTGGCCCTCATCTCGGTTGCCGCCCACAACTTCCTCAACACCATCTTCGCCAACAACCCCGAGCTCCGCCGCCGCACCGGCACCCCCCGCCTGGCGCTGCACCCCACCGACGCCGCCGCCCGCTCCCTCACCCCCGGCACCCCCGTCCGCGTGTTCAACGCCCGCGGCTCCTTCACCGCCGAGCTCGAGATCGCCGACTGGGTCCGCCCCGGCGTCGCCGCCACCACCAAGGGCCACTGGGCCAAACTCAACGGCGGCGCCAACGCCAACTCCACAGTGGACGAACGCGACTCCGACCTTGCCGGCGGCGCCGTCTACCACGACAACCGCGTCGAGGTGGACAGTCTCACGACACCTACAGCCGGCCCGCGGCCTTCAGTGCCAGATACCGGTCGGCAAGGGCCGGGGGGAGCTCGGCGGGCGTAGCGTCGACGATGTCGACGCCGTGGCGGGTGAGGACGGCGGTGACGTGGCGGCGTTCGGCGAGGGTGCGTTCGGCGGCCGCGGCGGCGTAGACGGCCTCGGCGTCGCCGCGGGAGGAGGCCATCTCCACGACGCGCGGGTCGGTGACGCCGGCGAGCAGTAGGCGGTGGCGGGTGGTCAGGTGGGGGAGGACGGGGAGGAGGCCGGCCTCGAGGGGGGCCGGGTCGAGGCCGGTGAGCAGGACGACGAGGGAGCGGCGGCGGGCGCGGCGGAGGACTTCGGCGATCATGCCGCGGGCATCCGATTCGACCAGCTCCGGCTCGACGGTGGCCATCGCGTCGACCAGGGCGGGCAACAACTCCGGCGCCGCGGAGCCGGAGACGGCGGCGCGGACCCGGCGGTCGTAGGCGATCAGGTCGACCCGGTCGCCCGCGCGCGCGGCGAGGGCGGCGAGCAGCAGCGCCGCGTCGAGCATGGCGTCGAGGCGGGGAGCGTCGCCGACCCGGCCGGCGGACGTCCGGCCGGTGTCGAGCACCAGCAGGATGTGCCGGTCGCGCTCGGGGCGCCAGGTGCGCACCATGACGTCGGCGGCACGCGCGGTGGCCCGCCAGTCGATGGAGCGGACGTCGTCGCCGCCGACGTACTCCCGCAGCGAGTCGAACTCGGTGCCCTGGCCGCGGACGCGCACCGCCTGGCGGCCGTCGAGCTCGCGCAGCCGGGCAAGGCGGGCGGGGAGGTGGCGGCGGCTGTGGAACGGGGGCAGGACGCGGACGGTCCACGGCGCCCGGTGCGAGCATTGCCGGGCGGCCAGGCCGAGCGGGCCGAACGCGCGCACGGTGACCAGATCCGGCACCCGGTCCCCGCGCCGGGTCGGGGTGAGCCGGGTGACGACCGTGCCGGTGCCGCCGGCGGGCACCAGGAGGCGCTGGACTCGGGGACGCGGGACGGCGGGCGGGTCAATACCGTCCACCGTGGCCCCGGCGCTCGGCGGCCAGGCGTCCCGGAGCAGGCCGCGCACCGGGCGGCGGCCCGGGTTGCCCACCGTCAGAACGACATCGGCCGACTCACCAAGCCGGACAGAGCCGGCGCCGGACCGGTCAAGGGTCAGGCCCCGAACATCGCCGGCCAGCGACAGGTCGACCAGGATCCCGGCGAGCACGGCGACGGCCACGAGCACGATCCCGGTCCACGACGGGATCAGCAACCCCACCACCAGCACCCCCGCCAGGGCGAGGAGCCCGGTCCGGCCGGTGAGCGCCATCAGCGGGGCACCGGCACCGTGGCGAGCACGCCGTCGAGGACGCCGTCCGGGCTGGCGCCCTCCAGCTCGGCCTCGGCGCGCAGCTCCACGCGGTGCCGCAATGCGGGGCGCGCCAACGTCTTCACGTCGTCGGGGGTGACGTAGTCGCGGCCGGACAGCCAGGCCCACGCCCGCGCTGCGGACATCAGCGCGGTCGCCCCGCGCGGGGAGACGCCGAGCCGGACGGCGGGGGAGGAGCGGGTGGCCCGGCACAGGTCCACCACGTAGCCGATCACCTCGGGGCGCAGCGTGACCGCGGCGACCGCGGCCCGCGCGGCGTCCACATCGGACGATCCGGCCACCGGCGACAAGCCGGCGCCGGCCAGATCGCGCGGGTCAAAACCGTTGGCGTGCCGGGAAAGGATGCCGACCTCCTCGTCGCGGGAGGGCAGCGGCATGGTGAGCTTGAGCAGGAAGCGGTCCAGCTGCGCCTCGGGCAGCGGGTAGGTTCCCTCGTACTCCACGGGATTCTGGGTCGCGATCACCACGAACGGGTCCGGTAGCGGGTGCGGCCGGCCGTCCACCGAGACCTGCCGCTCCTCCATGGCCTCCAGCAGCGCCGACTGCGTCTTCGGGGGCGTGCGGTTGATCTCGTCGGCGAGCAGCAGGTTGGTGAAGACCGGGCCCTCGCGGAAGGCGAACGCCGCGGTGCGGGCGTCGTAGACCAGGGAACCGGTGACGTCACCCGGCATCAGGTCAGGGGTGAACTGGATGCGCGCGCTGGTCAGGTCGAGCGTGGTGGCCAGCGCCCGGACCAGGAGCGTCTTGGCCACCCCGGGGACGCCCTCGATCAGCACGTGGCCGCGGCACAGCAGCGCCACGATCAGGCCGGTCACGGCGGCGTCCTGGCCGACGACGGCCTTGCCGACCTCGGCCCGCAGCGCGAGCAGGGCCTCCCGGGCGTCGGTCGTCATCGACGGGTGACCTCGCTTTCCACGGCGTCCAGGGCGTCGGCGAGCCGGACCAGCTCGGCGTCGCCGGTCGGGGGCGGACCGTACAGCACGTCGGACACCGACGCGGGCGACCGCCCGGTGCGCTCGGCCACCGCGGCGGCCACGGCGTGCGGTCCGGCGTCGCGGGGCAGGCCGAGCCGCGGGACGAGCC
>NZ_DASZCQ010000046.1:0-16032 GCF_035942955.1 Actinophytocola sp.
GGATGTGGGAGAGTAGGACACCGCCGAACAACCATTACGAACAGGGCCCCGACCACCGGGGCCCTGTTCGCTTTCCAGGCCCACCACCTGCACCATCTCCTACCACGGGCTACGTTCTAACCAGTGCCCACCCCAGCAGAGAACGCGAATAGGGGCTCTTCGCGTTTATGTTGGGGGGCCAGCCCCCGAACCCCACGGTGCTAGCTCCTCCCGAACCAGCGGAGTTGAGTTGGTCGTGGACCAGCGCAAATCGGTGGACCGTTCGGGCGGCCTCCGTCACCCTGGGGCCATGGAGGTCCGGGTTCACACCGATCCGCCCGAGTTCTGGGCGCTGGCCAGGCCGATCTTCGCGGCCGACCCGATGCGGCACACGCACGGGCTCAGCGTGATCCGGCGGCTCGTGGACGCGCCCAACCCCGACGACGAACCCGCCACGCTGCTGACGCTGTGGGACGGCGACCGGATCGCCGGCGCGGCCTTCCGCACGCCGCCGTGGCCGGTCTGCGTGAGCGCGGTGCCGGCCGAGGCGATGGAGGCGACCGCCTCGGCGCTGCTCGAGCTCGACCCCGACCTGCCCGGCGTGAGCGGGCCGCGGGACGCCGCCGAACCGTTCGCCGAGATGTGGGCGAAGCTGACCGGCGCCGCGGTCAAGGAGCTCGTCGCCATGCGCCTGTACCGGCTGGGGCGGCTCGAGCCACCGGCCGTGCCTGGACATGCCCGGCTGGCAATGGAGGAGGACCTGCCGCTGCTGGGCACCTGGACCAGAGAGTTCCAGATCGAGGCGCTCGGCAGGGAGCGGGAGCCGGGTCGCTCCGAGGCCAACGTGCGGCGGTCGCTGGGACTGGGCAATGGCTGGATGCTCTGGGAGCACGACGGCCGGATCGTGTCGGTGGCCCACGCGAGCGCACCCGTCGACGGGATGTCGCGGGTCGGCCCGGTCTACACCCCGCCGGAGCTGCGCGGCCGCGGCTACGGCTCGGCGGCCACCGCGGCCGTGTCCCGGTGGGCGCTCGACGCCGGCGCCGAGTACGTCATCCTGTTCACCGACCTGGCCAACCCGGTGTCGAACTCGATCTACCAGCGGCTCGGCTACCGGCCCGTGTACGACCAGACCGAGCTGGAGTTCGATCGGTAGCCTGACACCGTGGTGGCCAAACCGCGACTCCTCGTCGTGCAACCCGGCGAGCTCGACCCACCGGGGCCGCTCGGCGAGTGGGCACAGGACGCCGGCGCCGAGCTCGACCTCGTGCAACCGGCGAAGGATCCGTTGCCCGCGCTCGACGGGTATGACGGGGTGATCTGCCTCGGCGGGCCAATGGGCGCCACCGACGATCGCCGCCATCCCTGGCTGGCCGATGTTCGGCGACTGCTGGCCGAGGCCGTCACGACGCGACTGCCGGTGCTGGCCATCTGCCTCGGCGCGCAGCTGCTCGCCGTGGCCACGGGCGGGCGGGTGGCGGTCGGCGAGGCCGGCCCCGAGGTGGGTCCGGGGCTCGTTGCCAAGCGCGATCTGGCCTGGCGCGACCCGCTGTTCGCCGAGCTGCCGTTCATGCCGGACGTGTTCCAGTCCCATGCCGACGCGATCGTGGCGCTGCCACCGAACACCGAGCTGCTCGCGTCAGCCCCGCGCTATCCGAACCAGGCGTTCCGCATCGGCCCGACCGCCTACGGCATCCAGTTCCACGTCGAGATCACAGCCGCGGCCGTGCTGTCCTGGGCCAGGCACGACCCGGCGTTCGCCGCCGCTGCCCGGCCAGGTGACCTCGAGCCCGGACGCCTGGCCACGCTGCAGCGCGACATCGAGGAGACCTGGCGCCCATTCGTCGAGCGGTTCGTCCGGCTGACCAGCGGCGAGCTGGCGCCGGTGCCGCCCCCGCGTCCCGGGCTCCCGCTCGCCTAGCCGGCCTCGCGAGGGTCGGGTACTGGCAGCGGCCGCAGCGGCACCGGGGTGGACACCACGATCGACGTGGTCGTCTGTCCGAAGAGGAGGAACCGGTCCAGGATCTCCTCGAGCTCGCCGATCGACGGACCGTGGACCTTCATCAGGAAGCAGTCCTCGCCGGTGATCCGGAAGCACTCGACGACCTGCGGCGTGCTCCGGGCCGCCTCGGCGATCTTGGGTAGCTGGCCGGGACCCGGGCGGACCCGGACCAGCGCCGTCACCGGCATGCCGAGCGCCGCCGGGTCGACCTCCATCCGGAACCCGGTGATCACCCCGAGTCGCTCGAGCCGCTGCACCCGCTCCGTCACGGCGGGCGCCGACATGCCCACCCGGCGGGCCAGCTCGGACATGGCCATGCGCGGGTTGGCGTGCAGCTCGGTCAGCAGCCGCAGGTTCACCGCGTCGAGGATTCGGCCGTCCCTTAAATCTGTAGGCAAGTCGCACTCCAAACCTTCAAAGTGGCATTCCTTTGTCCGACGGTGGCTTGGAAGATTACCCCATGATGCGGATCTCGACAGTGCCGGCGCCGGCGTACTTCGGTGTCAGCGCGATCTTCCACTACCTCGGGCCGGCGTTCGCCGTGCTGCTGTTCGCCCACATCGACGTGCTCGGCGTCGCGTGGCTGCGGATCGCGAGCGCCGCGCTGGTCTTCGCGCTCTGGCGCCGGCCGTGGCGGCTGATCACCCGGCTCGAGCCGGAGCAGCGGCGGCTGCTGCTCGCGCTCGGCGTGGTGCTGGCCGCCATGAACGCCGTCTTCTACCTGGCCATCGCCCGGCTCCCGCTGTCCACCGTCGGGGCGATCGAGTTCCTCGGTGTCATCGTCCTTGCCGCGGTCGGCGTGCGCACCCGGCGCAACGCGTTCGCGCTCGTCCTTGCCGTCGGCGGCGTCGTCGCGCTCACCGACGTGCGGATCGTCGGTGAGCCGCTCGGGATTGCGCTGGCGTTCGCCAACTGCGGCCTGTTCATGCTGTACGTGGTCCTCGGGCACCGGATCGCCAACACCGGGCCGGGCACGACGTGGCGGGGGATCGACCAGCTCGGCGCCGCCATGCTGATCGCCGCGGTGGTCGCGCTGCCGTTCGGGATCGGTGACGCCGCGGTCGCGTTCGACCACCCCACCTGGCTGCTGGCCGGGATCGGGGTGGGCATCTGCTCGTCGGTGATCCCGTACGTGACCGATCAGCTTGCCATGGCCAGGCTGCGAAGGTCTACGTTCGCCTTGATGATGAGCATCCTGCCGGCCGTCGCGACGGTCATCGGGATGCTGGTGCTGGCCCAGCTGCCCACCGGTCAGGATCTTGCCGGAGTGGCGCTGGTCATCGCCGGCGTGGCGATCCACCAACAGGAGGAGAACTCATGGAGCAAACCCGGTTGGGTTCGACGGGTCTCAAGGTCTCGCCCATCTGTCTCGGCATGATGAGCTACGGCGATCCCGGCACGCGGAAGTGGTTTCTGGACCAGGAGGCGGCCGAGCCGATCGTGCGGCACGCGGTCGAGTCCGGCATCACGTTCTTCGACACGGCCGACATGTACTCCCGCGGCGAGAGCGAGCGGATCACCGGCCGGCTGCTCGGCAAGCTGTTCGCCCGCCGCGACGAGTACGTGCTCGCCACCAAGGTGTTCTTCCCGCTTGACGCCGGCGCCAACGACAAAGGCCTGTCCCGCAAGCACATTCTGTCCGCGATCGACGCCTCGCTCGACCGGCTCGGCGTCGACCACGTCGACCTGTACCAGATCCACCGGTGGGATCCGGACACGCCGATCGAGGAGACCATGCAGGCGCTGCACGACGTCGTGCGGTCCGGCAAGGCCCGCTACATCGGAGCGTCCAGCATGTACGCCTGGCAGTTCGCCAAGGCGCAGCACACCGCTGAGCGGCACGGCTGGACGAGGTTCGTCTCGATGCAGAACTACTACAACCTGCTGTACCGGGAGGAGGAGCGGGAGATGATCCCGCTGTGCCTCGACCAGGGAGTCGGGTGCATCCCGTGGAGCCCGCTGGCGCGCGGCATGCTCGCCGGCACCCGGGACCGCGGCGGCGCCCGGCACACGGTCCGGGCCGGCTCCGACGCCTACGCCGACGAGCTGTACGAGGAGGCCGACTTCGACGTGGTCGACGCGGTGCAGGCGGTCGCGGCCGAGCGCGGGCTGCCGCCGGCGCAGATCTCGCTGGCCTGGCTGCTCGGCAACCCCGCGGTGACCGCGCCGATCGTGGGGGCGACCAAGCTCCGGCACATCGACGACGCGGTCGCGGCGGCGTCGGTGGCGCTGACCGAGGAGGAGGTGGCCCGGCTCGAGGCGCCGTACCGCCCGCACCGGATCATCGGTCACTCCTGACCCCTGGGGCGTTACGGTTGAGGGCGATGGTCGATCGCGCACGTACCGTGCCCTCCACCGCCAGGTTCGGCTTGACCGACGGCCGCGCCGAGCAGGAGCTGCGGGCCGCCGGATGGTGGGGCGACGAGGGACCGGTGAGCTCGCGCGAGGCCGTCCTCGTCGCGCTGTCCCGTGCGCCCGACCCGGATCTGGCCCTGCGCTCCCTCGACCGGCTTCGTTTGTCCGATGTAGACGGTTGGGCGGAGCTGGACGGGGCGCTGGTCGACGACTCGGCCCTGCGCGGGCGGCTGATCGCGGTGCTTGGCGCGTCCAGCGCGCTTGCCGACTTCGTGATCTCCCGGCCGGGGGAGTGGCGCCGGCTGGTCCACGGTGGACGGACCGCGCCGGATGAGTACGGCGCGACGCTGCTCGCGGCCGTGGGCGCGGACGGATCGGGAGTGGCCGCGCTGCGCGGCGAGGAGGCCGTCCGGGCGCTGCGGGCGGCCTACCGGGGGCTGCTGCTCGAGGTGGCGGCCGACGATCTCGGCCGGCTCGTCGAGCCGGATCTTCCGGACCCCGGCTTCGACGAGATCGCCGGCGAGCTGACCCGGCTCGCCGAGGGCGCGCTGCGCGCCGCGCTGGCCGTCGCCTGGGCCGAGCTCGGCGGCGTCCAGGCCTCCGCGGCCCGGCTCGCGGTGATCGCGATGGGCAAGTGCGGTGGCCGGGAGCTGAACTACGTCAGCGATGTCGACGTGGTGTTCGTCGGCGAGGGCGACCTCGGCCTTGCCACCCGGGTGGCCAGCGCGATGATGCGGGTGGCGAGCAAGGCATGCTTCGAGGTGGACGCGGCGCTGCGGCCGGAGGGCAAGGCCGGCGCGCTGGTGCGCACCCTGGAGGGGCACGCCGCCTACTACCGGCGCTGGGCCCGGACCTGGGAGTTCCAGGCGCTGCTGAAGGCGAGGGCGGTCGCCGGGGACGCCGAGCTCGGCGCGCGCTACCTCGAGACCGTCCGGCCGCTGGTGTGGGCGGCCGCCGAGCGGGAGAACTTCGTCGCCGACGTGCAGGCGATGCGCAGGCGGGTGGAGAAGCACGTGCCGGCCCAGCTCGTCGACCGCGAGCTGAAGCTGGGCCGCGGTGGGCTGCGCGACATCGAGTTCGCCGTGCAGCTGCTGCAGCTGGTGCACGGCCGCGGCGACGAGGCGCTGCGCCTAGGGTCCACTGTGGACGCTCTGGCCGCGCTCGGCGCCGGTGGCTACGTCGGCCGGGCCGACGCCGCCGAGCTGGGTGCGTCCTACCGGTTCCTGCGCGTCCTCGAGCACCGCCTGCAGCTGCAGCGGCTGCGGCGCACCCACCTGTTCCCCGACGAGCGGGACGCCACCGCGCTACGCTGGCTGGCAAGGGCCGCCGGCATCCGCCCGGAGGGCAGCCGGTCGGAGGGCGACGTGCTGCTCGCCGAGTTCCGCGCGCAGGTCATCCGTATCCGCCGGCTGCACGAGAAGCTGTTCTACCGGCCGCTGCTTGAGGCCGTCGCGCGGGTGCCGACCGAGGCGCTGCGGCTGACCACAAAGGACGCCGAGGCCCGGCTGGCCGCGCTCGGCTACGCCGCGCCAGACGGTGCGCTGCAGCACATCAAGGCCCTCACCACCGGGGTGTCGCGCCGGGCGGCAATCCAGACCGCGCTGCTGCCGGTGCTGCTCGACCTGCTGGCCGATACGCCCGACCCGGACGGCGGGCTGCTGGCCTACCGCCGGGTGTCCGAGGGGTTGGCCGCGACCCCGTGGTACCTGCGGGTGCTGCGCGACGAGGCGGCCGTCGTCGAGCGGCTGGCCACGCTGCTCGGCACCTCGAAGCTGGTGCCGGATCTGATCGTGCGGGCGCCCGAGGTGCTGCGGCTGCTCGGCGATCCGGCGGCGCTGGCCGGCCGGGACCCGGAGGAGGTGGCCAGGTCGCTGCGCGAGGCGGTGAACCGGCACGGCTACCTCGGCAACGCCGTGGCCGCCGGTCGATCCCTGCGCCGGCACGAGCTGCTGCGCGTGGCCTGCGCGGATCTGTTGGGGTACATGGACGTCCTGTCCGTGTGCGGCGCGCTGTCGAGGGTGTGGTGCGCGGTGCTCGAGGCCGTGCTGCGCGCGGTCGATCGGGCCGAGGCGGTGGCCGCCGGCGGCCGGCAGGCGTCGATCGCGGTGATCGGCATGGGTCGGCTCGGCGGCGCCGAGCTCGGCTACGGCTCCGACGCCGACGTGATGTTCGTCTGCGAGCCGGTCGCCGGAGTGTCCGATTCGGACGCCGTCCGGTACGCGTCCCGGGTGGCGCAGAGCGTGCGGAAGCTGCTGTCCGCGCCGAGCCAGGACCCGCCGCTGCACGTCGACGTGGACCTGCGGCCGGAGGGGCGCAACGGTGCGCTGGTGCGCACCCTGGAGTCGTACCGGGCCTACTACGCGCAGTGGGGCGAGGTCTGGGAGGCGCAGGCGCTCCTACGCGCCCGGCCCGTGGCCGGGGACGTCGACCTCGGCGCCCGGTTCATCGCCGCCATCGACGACGTCCGCTACCCCGCGTCAGGCCTGGATTCCGCGCGCACCAGGGAGATTCGGCGGATCAAGGCCAGAGTGGACAACGAGCGGCTGCCAAGGGGCGCCGATCCCAGCACGCACACCAAGCTCGGCCGGGGCGGGCTGGCCGATGTCGAGTGGACCCTGCAGCTGCTGCAACTGCGGCACGCGCACCGGATCCCCGCGCTGCGCACGACGTCCACTATGGACGGCCTGGCCGCGGCGGCGTCGTCCGGTCTGATCGACCCGGTCGACCACCGGGCGCTGCGCGAGGCGTGGCTGCTGGCCACCCGGGTGCGCAACGCCGCCACCCTGGTCCGCGGCAAGCTCACCGACCAGGTCCCCACCTCCGGCCGCGAGCTCGTCGCCGTGGCCAGCGTCCTCGGCCACCCCCTCGACGGCGACCCCGGCCAGTTCCTTGACTCCTACCGCCGCACCATGCGCCGCGCCCGCACCGTGGTGGAGCGCGTGTTCTACCAGGACTGACGTCGGGCCGGCGGGATTGTCGGCGTCCGGCCGTACAGTGGCGTCGTGACCTTCAGCACGCGAATCACGGTGCGCAGTTACGAGCTGGACGCGCTCGGGCACGTCAACCACGCCGTGTACCACCAGTACGCCGAGGTCGCCAGGGGCGACGCGTTCGAGGCCGCCGGTTGCGCGTGGGACAGCCTGTTCGAGTCGAGGACCGGGCCGGTGCTGCTCGAGTCGCACATCACCTTCCGCCGCGAGCTACGCAAGGGTGACATCGTCGACGTCAGCTGCTCGGCCAAGTTCGGCACCGGCAAGACCTTCCAGCTGCGCCAGCAGATCACCAAGCTCGACGGCACGGTCGCCGCCGAGATCACCTCCACCGTCGGCCTGATGGACCTCGACGCCCGCCGCCTCCTCCCCGACCCGGCCGCCGTCCTGGAACGCGCCGGCGTGAACCTGGCAATGCTGACCGGTCAGCAGCCCCCGGACGGGCTGTCGTCCGAGTTGATCTAAGACGATGACCGTGACATGAAACGGGGCGGTGGCCGGGTTTGGCCACCGCCCCGGGTGGGTGGGGGTTAGACGTCGTAGTAGAGGGCGAACTCGTAGGGGTGGGGGCGCAGGCGGAGGGGGTCGATCTCGTGCTCGCGCTTGAAGTTGATCCAGGTCTCGATCACGTCGGGGGTGAAGACGCCGCCTTCGAGGAGGAACTCGTGGTCGGCCTCGAGGCTGTCGAGGACGGCGTTGAGCGAGGCGGGCACCTGGGCGACGTCCTTGGCCTCCTCGGGCGGCAGCTCGTAGAGGTCCTTGTCGATCGGCGTCGGCGGCTCGATCTTGTTCTTGATGCCGTCGAGGCCGGCCATGACCATCGCGGAGAACGCCAGGTAGGGGTTGCCGGAGGAGTCGGGGCAGCGGAACTCGAGGCGCTTGGCCTTCGGGTTGTCCCCGGTGATGGGGATGCGGACGCAGGCCGACCGGTTGCGCTGCGAGTAGACCAGGTTGACCGGGGCCTCGAAGCCGGGCACCAGGCGGTGGTAGGAGTTCACCGTCGGGTTGGTGAACGCCAGCAGGCTCGGCGCGTGGTGCAGCAGGCCGCCGATGTAGTGCCGCGCGGTGTCGGACAGGCCCGCGTAGCCGGACTCGTCGTGGAACAGCGGCTCGCCGTCCTTCCACAGCGACTGGTGGGTGTGCATGCCGGACCCGTTGTCGCCGAACAGCGGCTTGGGCATGAAGGTCGCGGTCTTGCCGGCCTGCCACGACGTGCCCTTGACGATGTACTTGTACAGCTGCAGATCGTCGGCCGCGTGCAGCAGCGTGTTGTACCGGTAGTTGATCTCGGCCTGGCCGGCGGTGCCCACCTCGTGGTGCGCCTTCTCCACGGTGAAGCCGGCGTTGATCAGGTTGAGCACGATCTCGTCGCGCAGGTCGGCGAGGTGGTCGGTCGGCGGAACCGGGAAGTACCCGGCCTTGTACCTGATCTTGTAGCCCTGGTTGTTGCCGGCCTCGTCCGAACCGGTGTTCCACCAGCCTTCCTCGGCGTCGATCTCGTAGAACGCGCCGTTCTCGGCGCTGTCGAAGCGCACCGAGTCGAAGATGTAGAACTCCGCCTCCGGGCCGAAGTACGCGGTGTCGGCGATGCCCGACTCACCGAGGTACTGCTCGGCCTTGCGGGCGATGTTGCGCGGGTCGCGGGTGTACGGCTCGCGGGTGAACGGGTCGTGCACGAAGAAGTTGACGATGAGCGTCTTGTTCTCCCGGAACGGGTCGATCCGAGAGGTGGCGAAGTCCGGCAGCAGCAGCATGTCCGACTCGTGGATCTCCTGGAAGCCACGTACCGACGAGCCGTCGAACGCCAGGCCCTCGTTGATCGCGTCCTCGTCGAAGAACTGGGACGGCACCGTGAAATGCTGCATGATGCCCGGCAGGTCGCAGAACCGGACGTCGACGAACTTCACCTCTTCGTCGGAGATGAAGCTCAAGACCTCGTCGGAAGTGTTGAACACGCTCGTTGGCTCCTTCTGCTTGCAATGCCGCTGTGGGTGCTGAAGCTATGAGTGCGGTGTTGCCCGTCCATCACCCGGATGTTTCACGGGTGTTAACGACAACCTGGCCAAACAGAGCATGCCAGCTAGCCGGGTCGCGGTCACCCCGGCCTACGCCGGGACTGTAGCCGGGTGGGTCCGCTGAGGTTCCGCCCGGTCCAATGCACCCGATCGATACCCCCGGTAACGGCGGCCGCACTACGATCCGGCTTCAGAGCGGGACGCGGTGGGCGGGGCGAATCTTGGGCGATGACGCGCGCAGATCCACCGCCGGCGGCCATGGACGAGCGGTCGGGCTGGCGGTGTGCCTCGGCGCGCTCGGATTCGGCGCCGGCGTGGCCGCCGCGGTCGTCACCCAGGCCGCGAACGCCTGGGGCTATTCCGCTTACGACCCGGTGCCGCTGGACATCGCCGTCGCGTTGTTCTTCGGCGCCATGGGTGTCCTAGTCACCTGGCACAAGCCGGGGAACAGGGTCGGCTGGGCGCTGCTGATCATCGCGGCGGTGGACGGTGTCGGCGTCCTGCTCACCGCGCTCACCGGCGCCTTCGACTCGCCCGACCATCCGGCCGTCGACGTGCTCATGGCCGTCCAGCAATGGCTCTGGGCGCCGCCGATCTGGGCCATCTCGACGCTGCTGCCGATGATCTACCCGGACGGGCGGCTGGCCGGCAGCCGCTGGTGGTGGGCGGTCGCGGGCACGGTGGCCGGGATCGTGGTCTACGTGGTCGGGCTGGCGCTCGTCGACAGCGACTTCGCCGGCCGCTACACCGTGCACAACCCGTGGGCGGTGCCCGGGTGGCAGGGCTTCGCGACGTTCTGCCTGACGCTGGGCGAATATCTGCTGCTGGCCATGACCGTGGTCGCCGCGGCGGGCCTGGTGCTGCGCTGGTGGCGGGCGAGCGGGGTGCGGCGGCGGCAGCTGGCGATCGTGCTGGTCGTGTTCGCGTTCGGCGCCGCCCAGGCGATCCTGCGCGACGTCCTGCCCGGCCAGCTTCCGCTCGTGCTCGAGCGCGGCCTCGAGGTGCTGGCGTTCTCGCTGTTCCCGCTGGCGATCGCGGTGGCGATCACCCGCGACCGGCTGTTCGACCTTGACCTCGCGGTGCGCAGGGGCATCGTCGGCGTTGCCATGGTCGGCACGCTGCTGGCCTGCTACGTCGGCGCGTTCGCGGTGCTGGCCGTTGTGCTGCCGGAGAACCTGGTGCCCGGGTCGGTGCTGGCCGTGGCGCTGTCCGGTGCGGCGATCTTCCCGCTGGCCGCGTTCCTGATCGAATGGGTCCGGCGGATCACCTGGGGTCGCAAGATCGACATCGTCGAGCTGGTCACCGGCCTCGGGTTGCGGATGCGCAACCAGCTGGACGCCACCGAGGTGCCAGGGGCGGTGTGCGAGGAGATCGTCAGCGCGATGCGGCTGCGCATGGCCCGGCTGGAGTTGCAGACTCAGGACGGGACCCGGGTCCTGGCCCAGGTCGGCGATGGCGACGACGGCCTGGCGCCGGTGGCGTACGAGCTGTGGCACCGTGGCGAGCAGGTGGGCCGGCTCGTCGTGCGCCCCCCGCAGGGCCGCTCGCACCTGGACGAGACGATCAGCCAGGCGCTGGCCTCGCTCGCCGACCAGGTGGCGCCCGTGGTCGCGGCGCTGCGACTGGACGAGGAACTGCTGCGCAGCCGGGAACAGCTGGTGACCGCAAGGGAGGAGGAGCGGCTGCGGCTGTCCCGCGAGCTGCACGACAACGTGGGGCCGACGCTGGCCGGGATCCGGCTGCAGATCGAGGCCGCGCGCGGGGCGCTGCCCGCGGACTTCGCCGGCGCCGAGCTGATGGACCGGGCCGTCACCGGCATCCAGGGGGCATTGCAGACGCTGCGCCGGGTCGTGCACGACCTGCGGCCGCTTGAGCTGGAGACGCTCGGCCTGCCGGGCGCCCTGCGCGAGCTGGCGGTGTTCCTGTCCGGGCCGACGCTGCGGGTGGAGACCGCCCTGTCCGGCGACGTCTCCGTGCTGTCCAAGCAGGTGGAGGTGGCCGCGTACCGGATCGTCGCCGAGGCGTTGACCAACGTGGTCCGGCACGCGCAGGCCACCCACGCGGAGGTCAGCCTTGAGCTGGCCGCCGAGCACCTGGTCGTGCAGGTCCGCGACGACGGCGTCGGGGTTCCGCCCGGCGCCACCGGGCACGGGATGGGCATGCGGTTCATGGCCCAGCGCGCACGGGAGATCGCCGGGGAGTTCTCCTATTCCAGCGACGGCAACGGAACGGCGATCCGCGCGGTGCTCCCGCTGCTCGGCGCCGGCGCGGCCCGGCTATGACTCAGGCGGTGAGGTGCGCGGCGGTCGCCGTCGGCGTGAACCCGACGCTCCGGCAGATCCGGTCCGCGCCCTCGCCGCCCGGGGGTGAGCCGGCCAGGGTGGCCCCGGCGAGCTCGGCGGCGGCGCGCACCCCGGCGGCCGCCACCAGCGTCCCGAGGCCGCGCCTGCGGAACCCGGCTGTTTTCGCCAGTGACAGTTGAAGGTCGACGTCGATGGCGTGAACCACCTGGCACCTGCCCGCGTAGGTGCACGTCCAGTTCCATCGATGCCGCGTCGTGGCCGATGACGGGCCGGGTGAGAGCGGCAGGGCGACCGACGCTCAGCGCCTGCGGATGGTGCGTTGGACGTTGCGCATCTTGGCGCCCTGAGGCATCGGGCCCTTGGGGAGCTGGGCGCCGCGGGAGCCGAGGGCGGACAGGCGGGTCTCGAGGGCGTCGATCTGGGCGGGCTTGAGGTTGTTGGGCAGCTTCATGATGCGCGACTGGAGGCGGCGCAGCGGGACCTGGCCCTCCTCGGTGCCGACGATCAGGTCGTAGATCGGGGTGTCGCCGACGACCCGGGCGATGCGCTTCTTCTCCTGGGCGAGCAGGGTCTTGACCCGGTGCGGCGCGCCCTCGGCGACCAGGACCACGCCGGGGCGGCCGATCACCCGGTGCACGGCGTCGAGCTGGGTGGTGCCGGCGACGGTCGGGGTGACCCGCCAGCGGCCGCGCATGTTGTCCAGCGCCCAGGCCGCGGCGCCCGGTTGCCCCTCGGCCTTGCCGTAGACGTTGCGCTGCACCCGCCGGCCGAACACGATCACGGCGGCGAGCAGCCCGAAGGCGAGCCCGACGGGAAGCAGGATCCACTGCAGGCCGATCAGCCACCCGAGGCCGAACACCACGCCGGCCACCAGGAGGAAGACCCCGGCCATGATCGGGATCAGCGCCTTGTCCTCCTTGCGCTGCATGTTGAACGCCTGGAAGAGCTGCCGGCGCTTCGCCTTGGCCTCGGCCTTCTTCGCCTTCTTGGCCTCCTTGGCGGCTTCCCTGTCCTGCTTCTGAGCCATAACCACCAGGATACGGTGTTGGACTTGCCCGGTTGGCGTCAGCGGCTCGGGCTCGGGTCGATGGCACATTCGTCCGCGCGACCTACCGGGCGGCTCCCGCGGTTCGTCGGGCGGCTCTGTCAGGATGCGTGGCATGGGGTCGTCAGGCGTACGCGAGCTACTGGCCGGGCTCGATCCGGAGCAGCAGGCCGCGGTGCGCGCGCCGCGCGGTCCGGTATGCGTGCTCGCCGGCGCCGGCACCGGGAAGACCCGCACGATCGTGCACCGGATCGCCTACCTGATCCACTCCGGACACGTCTCGGCCGGGCAGGTCCTCGCGGTCACCTACACCGCGCGGGCGGCGGGGGAGCTGCGCACCCGGCTGCGGGCCCTCGGCGTGCACGGCGCCCAGGCCCGCACGTTCCACGCGGCGGCGCTGCGCCAGCTCCGCTACTTCTGGCCGCGGGTGGTCGGCGGCGAGCCGTGGCGGCTGGTCGACGCCAAGCTGCGGATCGTCGGGCAGGCGGCGCACCGGGCGGGCGCGGGCACCGAGGTGGAGGTGCTGCGGGATCTGGCCACCGAGATCGAATGGGCCAAGGCCTCGCTGATCGCCCCGGACGACTACCCGGCGGCCGCCGAGCTCGCGCACCGCCAAGCCCCCGCGCCCCCGGACCAGATGGCCCAGGTGTACCGCGACTACGAGGCGATCAAGACCAGGCACGCGCTGCTGGACTTCGACGATCTGCTGCTGCACACGGCCGCCGCGCTCGAGGAGCACCCGCTGGTGGCCGAGGAGTTCAGGGACCGCTACCGCTGCTTCGTGGTGGATGAGTTCCAGGACGTCACGCCGCTGCAGCAACGGGTGCTGGCCGCCTGGCTGGGCCGGCGCGACGATCTCACGGTCGTCGGCGACCCGAACCAGACGATCTACTCCTTCGCCGGCGCCTCGCCCCGCCCGCTGCTCGACTTCACCCGGCGGTTCCCGGACGCCACCGTCGTCCGGCTGGAGCGCGACTACCGGTCCAGCCCGGAGATCGTCGCCGCGGCCAACCAGGTGATCGCGTTCGCCAAGGACCGGCCGGCCGGTGCGCGGCTACGGCTGGTCGGCCAGCGCCCGTCCGGCCCGCAGCCCCGGTTCACCGAGTACGAGGACGAGCCGGCCGAGGCCGCCGCGGTCGCCGCGCGGATCAGGGAGCTGGTCGCCGGCGGCACGCCGCTGTCCGAGATCGCCGTGCTGTACCGGGTCAACGCGCAGTCCGAGCCGTACGAGCAGGCTCTGTCCGAAGTGGACATTCCGTACCTGGTGCGCGGCGGGGAGCGGTTCTTCGCCCGCCCCGAGGTGCGCAAGGCCATGGTGGCGCTGCGGGTGGCCGCCGCCGATCCGCCCACCGGCGAGCTGCCCAAGGTCGTCCGGGAGCTGCTGGCCCCGATCGGCCTGACCCCCGACCCACCGATCGGCGGCACGGCCCGGGAACGGTGGGAGTCGCTGCTCGCCCTTGTCGAGCTGGCCGAGGAGCTGGTGTCCGCTGTCGAGGACGCCGACCTGCCGCGCTTCGTCGCCGAGCTGGAGCTGCGGGCCGAGGCGCAGCACCCGCCGACCGTCGAGGGCGTCACGCTCGCCTCGCTGCACTCGGCCAAGGGGCTGGAATGGGACGCGGTCTTCGTGGTCGGCCTGGTCGACGGCGTGCTGCCGATCCAGCACGCCGACGGCGACGACGCCGCGATCGAGGAGGAGCGGCGCCTGCTCTACGTCGGCGTCACTCGTGCGCGGGAGCACCTTTCCCTGTCCTGGGCGCTGTCCCGGACGCCGGGCAAACGCCGGCGCCGGCGCAGCCGTTTCCTCTACGGGTTGATCCCCGAGGACCATCCCGCGTCCCGGGTCGCCGCGCCGCGGCAGCGCGACGGCGGCCGGGCGGGTCGCAACCTGTGCCGGGTGTGCGGGGCGGCCCTGGCGGGATCGATGTCGATCAAACTCGGCCGGTGCGAGGGCTGCCCGTCCGATCTGGACGAGGAGTTGCTCGCCCGGCTGCGGGACTGGCGCACCGAACGCGCCAGGGCGCTGAAGGTACCTCCCTACGTGGTGTTCACCGATGCCACGCTGACGGCCATCGCCGAGCAGCGGCCGGCCGACGCCGCGGGATTAGTGTTGATCTCCGGCATCGGCGCTGCCAAACTGGACAAGTTCGGCGCCGAGGTGCTCGCGTTGATTGCCCGCACCTCAGCGACGGAGAGTAATCGGTCGGATAACCAGTAACGCTGTCGACGAACTTCCCGAAAAACATGTTGCACGGGTCCGCCTAAGGGCAATAGCCTGCAGGTGCCGGGGGCGTTACCAGCCAAAGTTCTCACCCCGCGAGGAGGTGGCCAGAGATGAAGCTCTTGACGATCAAGTGCACGCCTGGCTACCCGCAGTCCGGGGGCTCTGGCGCGTTTATGACTGAGCTCGTGCCCGCGCACGCTGCCCACATGGTGGGCGCTGCGCAGTGGCAGCGTCGTATCCGCAATGGGGGTGCGGTGCGTGTGCAGACCGTTATCACCGATGTTCCGGGCCCTAGGTCCGCTCTACCTTTCGTGCGAAGGCCTTGACACCACGTCAAGCATCCAGGCTCACGAAGGCCGCGGACTCCGGAAATCGGATCCGCGGCCTTCGTGTTTGTTCGGCCCAATCCAACTCCAAACTCCAAGCAAGAGAAGGGAAAGGACGTATGTCCACCGCCACCGTCCCGTTCTCCGGAGGGACACCAGACCTGCTGGGTCCGCCGTGGACCGGCGTGGGTGACCTGCTCGACGCGGCGCCGTCGACTGGTCTGGAGCTCCCCTGCCGGTCGAGCGACAACCCGGACCTGTGGTTCGCCGACACCCCCGCCGACCTGGAGCGGGCCAAGGTGCTCTGCCTGGACTGCCCCGTCCGCGCCGAGTGCCTGGCCGGCGCCCTGGCCCGGCAGGAGCCGTGGGGTGTCTGGGGCGGCGAGATCTTCGAGCGTGGCGTGATCATCGCTCGCAAGCGGCCTCGCGGGCGTCCCCGCAAGGAGGACGTCGCACGAGAGGCGGCCGAGCGTGCCGCGCGTGACCAGGAGGCAGCCGCATGAACCCCATGACCGACACCAGGGCGCCTATCCCGGTGCCCGATCCGCTGAACGAGCTGCTGCTCGCCCCGAGCCCGAAGGGAACCAAGGAGATGTTGATCTACGAAGACCTGGCACGTGAGCGAAGGCGCGAGGCCGAAAGACAAGCTCGGCACCAGCGCCTTGTCCGCAGCCTGAACGCGATCCGGCGGTGGCAACGAGTCTCGGACTGGGCCGCCCGACGCGCCAAGCGTGCCGCCGAGCTCATGTGACCAACCGACGACACACCGGCGGGCGCCGTCTCCTCACCCGAGGAG
>NZ_DASZCQ010000047.1:0-3382 GCF_035942955.1 Actinophytocola sp.
CGCCGGGCGCCGCCGGCGCGACCTCGCCCTGGTCGCGGCGGCCGGAGGGCGGCCGGCACAGGTGCGCCGCATCGTGCTCGCCGACGGCGTGGTGCTTGGCGTGCTCTCCGCCGGCGCCGGGGTCGCGCTGGGCGTCGCGGCCGCGGCGGCCCTGCGGGCGCCGCTGGAGTCATGGCTCGGCTTCCGGTCCGGCGCGTTCCGGATCTTCCCCGTGGCGCTGGCCGTGCTCGCCGGGTTGGCCGTCGTCACCGGGGTGCTGGCCGCGCTGGTGCCCGCGTGGATCTCGTCGCGCCAGGACGTGGTCACCGCGCTCACCGGCCGCCGAGGGATCACCCGGTCCAAGCGCCGCTGGGTGATCGTCGGAGTCGCGCTGATCGCCGCCGGCGCCGGGCTCGTCGCGCTGGGGGCCGTGCGGATCGACGAGACGACGATGGTCGCCGGGGTGTTCCTGGCCGAGCTCGGCCTCGTCCTGTGCACCCCCGCGATCGTCGGGTTGGTGGCCCGGTTGGGTCGCTGGCTCCCGCTGGCCGCGCGGATCGCGCTGCAGGACACCTCGCGCAACCGGACCGCCGCGGCGCCCGCGGTCGCCGCGGTCATGGCGGTCGTGATCTTCAGCGTCGCGCTCGGCATCGTGTATCTCTCGCTGCGCGCCCGCGACGCCAGCGAGTCCGCGGGCCGGCCGGGTGACGTGACCGTGTTCCAGACCGACCGGGACGGAGCGCCCAGCCAGACCATCTCGCAGGAGGCGATCCGGACCGTGCGCGAGCTCATGCCGGTCGACCAGGTCTACGAGATCCAGATGCCACGGTGCGGTTTCGGCCCCTGCCTGGCCCACCCCGAGCTCCCTGCGGTCCTGCAATGTCCGTACCCGCCGTTCGACTCCACTCCCGACCAGCAGCGGGCCGCCCGGTCCGACCCCCGCTGCGACGGCGTCGGCGCCCAGCACGTCTACTTCGGCGCCATCGGCATCGGCCAGGGCGTCGCCGTCATCGTCGACGAGACCGCGGTGGCCGCCGTGGCCGTGGTGTCGCAGGAGGATGCCGACCGGGTCGTCGGCGCCATGCGCGGCGGCGCGGTCGTCGTCAGCGACCCGCGGTACCTGGAGAACGGCCGGGTCACGCTGGCGGTCGAGGCGATCGGCAGCAACCAGCAACGGACGCTGACCGCGCCCGCCGTCGCCCTGCCGCACCGCCCCAAGGCCCCGATCGCGCTGATGACCGCCGCGACCGCGCGGACCCTCGGGTTCGACCCGGTCCCGTTCATGACCCTGGCCACCACCACCCGGGTGCCGACCCTCGCGGAGGAGGACCGCCTGCAGGCCGCGCTTGGATCGCAGTTCCACGTGTCGGTGCTGCGCGCCGTGCAGCCCGCCGACGACCGCACCCTCGTGGTCCTCGCCATCGTCGCCGCGGTGATCACCATCGGCGCCGCCGCCCTGGCCACCGGCCTCGCCGCCGCCGACGGCCGCGCCGATCTCGGCACGCTGGCCGCGGTCGGCGCCTCCCCGCGGCTGCGCCGGGTGCTGTCGCTGAGCCAGACCGGGGTGATCGCCGGGCTCGGCTCGGTGCTCGGCGTCGCCGCCGGCCTCGGCTTGTCCACCGCCGTGCTGTTCGCGCTCAACCAGCGCTTCGCCGACACCTGGCCGGTACCCACGCCGATCCCGGTCACCGTGCCGTGGCTCAACGTCGGGATCGCGCTCCTGGTGGTGCCGTTGATCGCGATGCTCGGCACCGGCCTGCTCACCCGGTCCCGGCTGCCGATCGAGCGCCGGCTGTGAGGGGGCGTCGAACAGCGCGCCGACGACTCTCCATTGTGGATTCGGCGGATCGCGGCGAACAGCCCGTGCGTGCAGGCTGACGAAGCCGGCACGGGCCGGCGACCTTCGCTCGAGCCCGGCGCGAGGCCGTGATCGTAGGCTCCGATCTGGATCTTGTACGCCGGGCTGCCGGGAGGCCTCGATGACAGACCTGCGACTGTCGCCGACCACCACCGTCGACGAGCCGGAAACCAGGCGCGGACGCCTGGTTCTGTTCAGTGCCCTTGCCGGGGTGGCCCTTGCGGTGATCTGGTCGCCACGACTCGTGGACGGCGTGATCGCCGGCGCCATCGCCGACCCCGTTGTCGGCGGGGACGCCCGCGAGGTGGCGATCAACGGATCCCTTGCGGCCGCGGTGTTCGCGTTCATCACCGGTGTCGGCGGCATGTTCACCGCGTGCAATATCGCCGTTTTCGGCGCCCTGGCCCCGATGTCCGCGCAGCCCGAGGCACGCCGCGGCCGGCTCGCCGCCTTGTTGCGGCCGATCGGATGGCTCGCCGTTGGCGCGGTCGTGGTCGCCGGCCTCTACGGAGCGATCGGCGTCTACATCGGAGACGGCATGTGGCAGCTGTCCGACGCCCGCATCGGCGACCCGGAGACGGGACTGCGCGTCCGGTTGATCCAGTCGGCCGTGGTGTTCACCGTGCTCGGCGCGATCATGATCTGGTACGCGCTCGCCGCGATCCGGCTGGCCCGCAATCCCCTCGCCGGAGTCTTCGCCCGGCACCCGCGTGCGGAACTGGTGTTCCTCGGCGGGCTGGTCGGCGCGTTCCTCATCGGACGTCCATTTGGGATGTTCCGCAACATGTACGAGTACGCCGTCTCGACCGAAAATCCCCTCGTCGGGTTCATGACCTTCGCCCTGCAGTCGCTGGGCAACATCGCCGGCGTGGCGGTTCTCCTGGTGGTCATCACCGCCGTGACCAGGGGTGGCTTCCAGCGCTGGCTGGTCGCCGAGCCGGGCCGTCCGGCCCGGCTCACCGCGTCGGCCTTCATTCTCTTCGGCACGTTCTTCGTCTTCTACTGGGGCGTCAAGCTCGGCTACCGGGCCGGGCTCTGGTGGTGGCCGACCATGCCGTACGACTAGCGTCTGCAATCCCGCCGGCTAGCATCCACTCCCCAACCCGTCGAAGGGGACGAGTGGACGAACGAGTTGAACGGGCCGGGCTGCTCTACGAACGGGCGGTGTTCGGCGGTGAGACCGAGGCGCTGGCCGAGGCCGACCGGGAGCTGGACGCGGCCGAGGCCGACCTCGCCCTTGCCAGGGGAAGGGTGGTGCACGCCCGGTTTCTGGCCGACGGGACCGAGGATCCGCGGGAGCTGGAGCTGTTCGAGCGGGCCGCGGAGCTGTACCGGACGCTTGGCGACGTGCGCGGCGAGGCCGAGTCGTCGTTCTGGGTGGGCACCTTCCACCAGGTCGTCCGGCACGACAACGGCACGGCCGGACCGCACCTGCAACGGTCCCATGACCTTGCCACCAAGGCCGGCGACCCGCTGACGCTGTCCTATGCCCTGCGGCACCTCTGCTTCGCCGACCACGCCGCCGGTCGGGTCGGCGCCGCCCCC
>NZ_DASZCQ010000048.1:0-9996 GCF_035942955.1 Actinophytocola sp.
GCTTCCCGCAGTGGCGTCGGCGGCGTCGGGCGATCCCCACTTTCCACACGGAGGGACCAGAGCAATGTCGCATGACCTGATCGCCGAGCTCACCGGCTATCAGCAGGAGCTGGCCGGGGCCGAGCAGCGCCACCGCAAGGACCGCACCGAGGCGGTACGCAGCGAGATCGAACGGGTCGTCACCGCGGTGGCCCGGCGGGTCGAGCAGCTGCTCGCCCAGGCGGACAACCACGAGGACGCCGGCGAGGACCTGCAGGCCGCCAACGCGCGAGTGGAGGCGAAGAGATTGGCTCGAGCTGTGATCGACGCCGGCCACGAGGACCGGCTCGGCGAGACGCTGGCGGCACTGCGCGGCCCGGGGTTCCAGACCACCGAGCAGACCACGCCGCAGGAGACCGCGACGCCGCCCAAGAGCCGGCGCGGTCGGACGGCGACAAGCGAAGGGGACGCCTGACATGCCACTCGTGCGAGGACACTACCCGGTCACCAACCCCGACTGGACGCTCAACGGCAAGCCCACCGGGCTGTTCCGCGAGGGCCCGCTGCGCCGCATCGACTGCGCCAGCAACCTGGCGGCGCTGACCACTCAGGTGATGCTGTCGGTGCCGATCCACCTCGAGGCCGGCGACGTGGTCACCAACCTGACCTTCATGTCGGCCACCACGGCGGCCGGCACGCCGACCAACTGGTGGTTCGCGCTCTACGACGACGCGGCCACCCCCGCGCTGCTGGCGCAGACCGCCGACCAGACCTCGACGGCGTGGGCGGCGAACACCGCCAAGACGCTGGCCCTGGCCACGGCGCAGCTGATCCCGCGGTCGGGCATCTACTACGCGGCGATCATGGTCAAGGCCACCACCGTGCCCACCCTGGTCGGCGCCGCGCTACACCACGCCAACGTCGCCGGCGCCATCGTGTCCGGACAGAAGGTGCTGGCGCAGACCTCCGGCTCGGCATTGACCGACACGGCGCCGGCCACCATCGCCACCCCGACCACCGTGGCCACAGTCCCCTACGTCGTCGCGACCTGACCAAGGTTCGCGGTGGCCACCACAACCTACGTGACCCTGGCGACGCTAAAGGCGTCGCTGGGGATCACCGATGCGGCCAGCGACACGCTGCTCACCGAGAAGATCACCAGCGCGTCGCGGTCGGTCGACACGTTCACCGGCCGCCGGTTCTGGATCGACGACGACGTCTCGGCCCGCACCTACCGGCCCACCGGCCGGACACTGTGGACCGACAACGGCGAGCACAAGCTCTTGGTCGACGACATCGCCACAGCCACCGGCCTGATCGTCGAGACCGGATCCACCTCAGGCGGGTGGACGGCGGTCACCGACTACGACACCGACCCGGAGAACGCCGCGGCGCAGAGCAAGGCGATCACCGGGCTGCTGCTGCCGTCGGGCTCCTGGCCGTGCGGTCGTGGCCAGCGCGTCCGGGTGACGGCCAAGTGGGGCTGGCCAGCCGTGCCGGCACTGGTGGCCGAAGCCGCGCTGCTGCAAGCCCAGCGCCTGTGGAGCCGCAAGGGATCCCCAGAAGGCGTGATCGGCTCCGCCGAGTGGGGCGCCATCCGGGTGTCCCGGTTGGACCCGGACGTCCAGAAGTTGCTCGAGGACCTGCAAGACCCGGGAATCGCCTGAGCAATGGACATCAACGCAGTGTTCACTGGATTGGCCAACGGCGCCGACACGATCGCCGGGCTGAACTGTTTCGCCTACGCCCCCGACGCCGTGCCCCCTCCCGCGTTCTTCCCGTTCGACGTCGACATCGACTTCGACAAGGCGTTCGCCCGGGGCATGGACGCCCTGATCGTGCGGTGTCGACTGCTGGTCTCCCACGCCGACGACCGCTCCGGCCAGAAAGCGCTCAAGGAGTATCTGGCCGGCTCCGGCTCAAAGTCGATCAAGCAGGCGTTGGAGGCCGACCGCACTCTCGGCGGGGCGTGCCACGACATCCACGTGCAGCGGGCAACCGGCTACGGGCTCTACGAGCACGCCCTGAACCAGTTCTTCGGCGCCGAGTTCACCGCGCTGGTCATCGGATCGGGGGTCTGACTCATGAGCAAGTTCGTGCTCACCAACGTCCGGCTGTTCTCCGGTGGGTGTGACCTGACCGCCCAGTCGAACAAGCTGGAGCTCTCCTCCGAGGCCGAGGACAAGGATGTCACCAACTTCGGCTCCGGCGGATGGAAGGAAGTCAAGGGCGGCCTGTTCTCCACCGAGATCTCCGGTGCCGGCCAGTGGGAAGCCGCCGACGCGTCCAAGGTGGACGACAACCGGTGGTCCAGCCTCGGCGGGCTCGGCCCGTTCTCCGCAGGGCCGGACGACGCCGCGGTGGGAAACCTGTCCTACTTCACCAACGCGTTGTCCGGCAAGTACCAGCTCGGTGGCCAGGTGGGGGATGTGGCGCCCTGGGACGGCGAGTGGAAGGGCTCCTGGCCGCTGGTGCGCGGCCTGTTCGCCCACTCGCCCGGCACGCCGCGCACCGCCGACGGAACGGGCACCGGCCAGCAGCTCGGCGCGGTGGCCTCCGGTAAATACCTCTACGCCAACCTGCATGTGCTGTCCGTGGCCGGCACGTCGACCCCGACCATCACCGCGCGGATCGAGTCCGACGCGGACAACACGTTCGCCAGCCCGACCACCGTGCTCACGTTCACGGCGGCCACCGCGGTCAGTGGTGAGGTCAAGCGGGTGGCCGGGGCGATCACCGACACCTGGTTCCGTCCCGCGTGGACCATCACCGGCTCCAGTCCGTCGTTTCTGTTCGTCGTTACCTACGGCATCGCCTGAGAGGTAGTCACTCATGGCCAAGATGGTCCTGCTCGCCTCGTTTCTGAGCATCAACGCCAACAACCTGTCCAGCTACACCAGCAAGATCGAGCTGGTGGCCGAGGTCGAGGACAAGGACGTCACCACGTTCGGGTCGCTCGGGTGGAAGGAAGTCCTCGGCGGCCTGAAGTCCGGATCCCTCGGGATCATGTGGAAGCAGGACGTCGCGGCGTCCGCATTGGACTCGATCATGTGGCCGCTGCTGGGCACGGTGGTGGCCTTCGAGGTCCGGCTGGACAACGCCGCGGTCGGCACCTCCAACCCCAAGTACACCGGCAGCGTGCTCATCAAGAAGTGGGCGCCGATCGGCGGCTCGGTGGGGGATGTGGCCGAGGTCGACGTCGAGTTCCCCACCTCCGGCGCGATCACCAGGGCAACGGCCTGATGGATCAGCCGAAGTGGATGGAGGCGCCGTTCGACGGCGGCCACGCGTTAGCGAAGTTTGTCGCGCGCAACGGTCGATGGGAGCTGACGCAGGTAGTCATCGACGCCGAACTGATCGATTCCCGTGTCATGGCGCGGGCGCGGGTGGCATTGTCTCGGGCGACACGCATCGCGAACAGCGGCGCGCTCGGCACCGCGGCTGCGTCGAGTAGTCCGGTTCCAGTTCAGCTGTACGTTTGGAATCCCCGCACCGGAGCCCAGGTGGACACCGCGTGATCCACCTCGACATTCGCCACGATCTGCGGGATCTGGCGCGGGCGCTGAAGGCCGAGGAGGACGGCAAGCAGCTGCGCAAGGACCTGGTGCGCAACCTCAAGCAGGCGGTGGATCCGGCGGTGAAGGCGGCCAAGGCCGCGGTGCACGCGATGCCCAGCCGCGGCCACGCCGGGCCGTCGCTGCGCCGGGATGTGGCGCGGCGGACGGGGGTGCAGGTGAAGCTGGGCGGCCGCACGGTGGGGGTGAAGGTCCGGACCACGGCGACGAAGGTGCGCGGGTTCACCAACGCGCCGCGGCTGCTCAACGCCAGGAAGGGATGGCGGCACCCGAACATCGGTGCCGGCAGGCGGGGGCAGCCGGACTGGGTGGCGCAGCGCTCCCCGCGGCCGGGCTGGTTCGACGACGAGATGCGCCGCCCGGAGCCGCGCTACCGCGCGGCCGTCGTCAAGGCGGTGGAGGACATGCAGAACCGGATCGCGAGGAGACACTGACGTGCTTGTGACCTACACCCCGGCCGATGGCGACGAGCAGCGGTGGGAGTTCCACGCCGGCGAGGTGCTCGCCGCCGACGCCGAAGCGATCGAGCGGGCGTTCGCCGACACCTGGGACTCGTGGGTGATGGCTGTCCTCAAGGGAGGGATGCGGGCCCGGCGGGTGCTGGTGTGGCACCTGATCAAAACCCAGCACCCGAGCCTGCTGTTCGCCGACACGCCGAACTTCCGGGTCGACGAGGTCAAGGTGGAGTACGACCGCGACGAGCTGCAGAAGATCCGTGACAGCGTCGCCGAGGAACGCAAGCTCGACGCCGCCACCCGCGAGCAGGTGCTGTCCTGGTTGGACAACCAGCTGGCGAAGGCGCCCGAGGGCAGCGGGGGAAAAGCCCGCTCGAAGTCAAAAGCCTGACGTACTGCCTGGACATCGCCCACTACTTCCACATCCGGCCGTGGGAGCTCGGCCGGCTCACCGTCGATCAACTGCAGGCGTGCTTCGCCGCCATCGACGAGATCCGCAAGGCGCAACGGCAACGCCAGTAGGGGAGGTGTCCTGAGTGGTCGACACCTCGATGCTGTTCAACCTGCTGTCCCGCGACGGCGTGTCGAAGGCGTTCGCCAAGATCCGCGCCGAGGCGATCGCCACCAGCGCGGTGATGGGGCGGCTGTCCAACGAGACCGCGTCCATGGCCAAGGACAACGCCCAGGATCTGGCCAAGCTGTCGAAGGTGTTCGCCCAGTTGGGTGGGGCGGCGGCAGCCGGGTCGCTGGTGGCCGCGGGCGCGCTCGGCGGTGTCGGCATCGTCGCGGCCGGGGTGGGTGTGGGGATCGCCGCGCAGAACGCCAAGGTGCAGGAATCGTTCGGCAACCTGGGCGTGCACATCAAGAACGTGATGGCTGATGCGGCGGCGCCGATGGTGCCGCAGTTGACCAAGGTGGCCGAGGAGTTCCGGGAGACGTTCAACCAGATCGCCCCGCAGATCGGGCAGGCGTTCTCCGCCGCCGCGCCGTTCATCGCCACCCTGGGCGAGGGGTTGACCGGGTTCGCCGTGAACGTGATGCCCGGGCTGGTGGCCGCGGTGCAGGCCGCGGGGCCGATCATCGGGACGATCGCCGACGGGCTGGCCGGGCTCGGCTCGGGGCTGTCGGGGTTCTTCCTGAACATCGACGGGGTGGCCGACGAGGCGGCCGGCGCGTTGGGTGCGGTGTTCGACTTCGTCAACGGGCTGCTGCCGCTGCTCGGCCAGGTGATCGCCGTGCTGACCCAGGTGGGTGCGCCGATCCTGCAGACCCTGCTGCCGGCGTTCGGTGCGCTGCTCGACGTCGTGGGCAACGTGTTCATGGACACCATGGCCGCGCTCGGGCCGGTGTTTCAGGCGGTGGCGACGGCACTGGTGCCGGTGCTGGAGGTGTTCGGCCGGCTGGCCCAGGCGTTGGGTCCGGCCCTGGCCGACCTGTTCACCCAGCTCGGTGGGCTGTTGGTGGAGTTGGCGCCGCTGTTTGTGCAGGTGGTCGACGCGGTGATCCCGCTGGCCAACGCGTTCGTGAGCATGCTCAGCCCGATCATGCCGATCATCCCCGCCCTGGCCAAGGTGATCACCCAACTGGCCACCCAGCTCGCGCCGATCCTTGAGCAGCTGATCCCGATCGTCACCCAGATCATGACGCTGTTCAGCGAGTGGGCGGCGCAGGCGATCACCGCCATCGCGGATGCGTTGATGCCGCTGATCCCGATCATCGGCGAGTTCGTGCTCGTCGTCGGGCAGGCGCTGCTCGACGCGTTGGTGGCGTTGCAGCCGTTCATCGACGCCATGCTGGCCGCGTTCGTGGCGATCCTGCCGATCCTGGTGCAGCTGCTGCCGCCGCTGGCCGAGCTCGCCGTGGCGTTGGTGCCGCTGATCGCGCTGGTGGCGCAGGTGGTCACCTGGCTGGTGGGTCACCTGGCGCCGGCGCTCAACGTGGTGATCGGGTGGGTGGTTGGCCTGGCCACCGTGATTGTCGGCGCGCTGACCGCCGCGGTCGGGTGGCTGGTGTCGGCGGTGCCGGCGGCGTGGAACTTCGTCAAGGACGCGATCGGCAACGCGCTCAACGCCGTCACCGGCTTCATCGGCAACGCCGTGCAGTGGATCGTCGACCGGTGGAACGGCATCGTCGACTTCTTCGCCGGCATCCCCCAGCGCATCGGTCAAGCCCTGGGGTCGATCGGCCGGTTCATCGGCGACGCGTTCAAAGCCGGCCTGAACATGGCCATCGACTTCATCAACTGGGGTATCCGCCGGATCAACGACTTGATCTACGGCATCAACCTGGTCAACCCATTCTCCGACATCCCGAGCATCCCGCAAATCGCCCGGCTACACTCCGGCGGCGTGGTGCCCGGGCAACCGGGCACGGAGCGGCTGGCCATCCTCGAAGCCGGGGAGACGGTGCTCCCGGCCGGCAGCCGCGGCGGCGGGACGGTCAACGTCATCATCAGCGGCACCGGTGGCCTGGCCGAACTGTTCCAGAACGCGTTGCGCATCGGCGACGTGCAGCTGGAAGTCGACGGCCAGCGGGTCAGCGTGGTGGCCTGACATGGGCCTGACCTTCCCCCGCTCCGTGTTCATGGAGATGTTCCTGAACGCCTGGACCCCGGTCACCACCTCGATGCGGCAGACCAGCCCGGTGACCATCACCCGCGGCCGGGGCAACGAGCAGGGCAAGGTGGCGCCGTCCAAGCTCACCGCGGTCATGCACAACAGCACCGGCGACTTCAGCCCCGGCAACCCCAAGGGCGTCTACTACGGGCTGCTCGGGCGCAACACCCCGGTCCGGTTCGGCCTGATCTACGCCACCGACGACTTCAACGACACCGTGGTCAACGGGTGGGGCAACCTCGACACCGGCGAAACCTGGGTCACCACCACCGGCGCCGGCGGCACCATCGCCGCCTCGGACTGGCAGAAGGACGGCAACTCCGGCAACCACTCGGTGCCGGTGGCCAACGGCTACCGGTTGAGCTGGGTCGACGGCGACTACCGAGACCTGGAGGTCGCCGCGACCACCCGGGTGGACGTCGACCCGGTCAACGGCGGGGACATCGAGCTGGCCAACGTGATGCTCCGCAAGACAGACGGCGGAGCCACCGCCAGCTACTACTTCGCCAGGTGTGTGGTCGCCAGCACCCAGATGGTGCGGATCTCGATCCTGCACCACGACGGGGCGTCCGGAGTGGACACCGTGCTCGTCGGGCCGGTGAACGTCCCGGAGGCGATCCAGTCCGCAGGTCACAAGACGCTGCGGGTCAAATGCCAGGCGGAAGCCCAAACCCTGCGGGCCAAGGTGTGGATCCCCAACGGCAACAACGAACCCTACGCCTGGCACGTGGCGGTGCACGACGAGCGGCTCACCGCCGGCGGCGGGTTCGGCATCCGCTCGAGTGTCGCCTCGGGCAACACCAATACCAAACCGATCGTCTTCCAGAACACCGACTTCCAGGTCCGGGAGGTTCGGCTCGCCGGCGAGATTTCCGACCTGCGGCCACGGTGGGACGTCACCCACAAGATCAAGTGGGTGGAGATGGAGGCAGCGGGGATCCTGCGCCGACTCACCCAGGGAAAACCTCCCGCGACATCGGCGATCGAACGCTTCGTCGTCAGCAATGCGATCCAGCCGTTAGCGTTCTGGCCGCTCGACGACGGTGAACTGTCCGCCGTGGGCAGAGTCGCGGCGGGCTCGCAGGCGTATGAAGCGTCTGGGGTCGTCACCTTTGGGGCGGCGCGCGTAGCGACATGGCTCAACCCGGTGGTTGCTATTCAGCAGGATCGGGGACTTGTCTGCCGCCGCAGCACCGTGCACACGGGTAGTTACACGGTCCACCTGATGTTCAGCTATGTGGGCGGGAACTACTCTTCGGCAACCTATGTGGACCGTTTGTTCATCGGATTGCACGAGGGCGCCGCATGGATCATCACGATTGACTCGTTTACCGGGAAGATCAGCCTCGCTGACCCGCTTACCTTTGTCACGGCACTTGACGTGTTTCCCGCCGTGTTCGACACCAAGGTCCACCACTTGGCGTTCCGGTCGACGCAAAGCGGTGCCGATGTGATTTGGACGCTGTATATCGACGGGGAAAGCGTCGGCAGTGGAACCAAAACCGGATTCACGAGTTCCATCGACAAAGTACTTTTCCAGTTGGATGCCGACCTGAGCTCGGATAGCACCCGGGTCCGGTCGGCGTGCAACGTGATCATGTACGACGGTGCGGGGCCGGCCGTGTCCGATGTGTACGACGCCATGTTCGGTCACGTCGGAGACAAGGCGGGGCGCCGCATTGAGCGGGTCTGCACCCAGGCTGGCATCCCGTTCGATTACGTCGGAAGCCTCGATGACACGGCGCCGATGGGTCCACAACGGACACTGTCCACCGAGGGTGTTCTGCGGGAGTGCGAAGACGCCGACCGCGGCACGCTGTACGAGCCGCGCAGTGTGGCCGGCCTGGCGTATCGCACCCTGGGCAGTCTGTACAACCAAGCGCACCAGGCCGTCCTGGACTACTCGGCCGGTCACGTCGCCCCGCCGCTGCACCCGACGGGCGACGACAAGGAGACCCGCAACAAGATCACGGTCAAGCGGCAGGACGGCGGGCAGGCCGAGGCGGTCCAGGAGTCCGGGCCGCTCAACGTCAACGACCCCGGCACCGATCCCGACGGGGTGGGCGTCTACGACGTGTCGGTCACGGTCAACTCCGAATCCGACGACCAGTTGCCCTACATCGCCGGCCACCTGCTGCGCATCGGCACGACCGATGAGGACCGCTACCCGAAGGTGCACGTCAACCTGGCCGCGCCGAATGTCGACGGCAACGCCGAGAAGGAACTGTCGGTGATGGCGGTCAACATCGACGACCGGCTCGCCATCGACAACCTCACCGCCGCGGACATCTACGGCTCGGTCGACCAGTTGGCCCGCGGCTACACCGAGGTCATTAAGACCGCCCATGATCACGACATCACGTTCAACACCGCGCCCTCGGCTCCGTACACGGCGTTCACATTGGACTCCGACCGGCCCGACAGCAACACCTCCACCCTCGCGGCCGGGGTGAACACGTCGGCCACCTCGCTGTCGGTGGCCACCACCCAGGAGGGCTCGGCGCCGCTGACCCTGTGGACCACCGACGCCGCGGACTTCCCGTTCACCATCGAGGTTGGGGGCGAGGTCATGACGGTCACCGCGATCTCCGGGTCCAGTTCGCCGCAGACGTTCACCGTGACCCGCAACGTGAACAGCCTGCCGGGTGGCAAGTCCCACTCGGCGGGCGCGCAGGTTCGGTTGGCCATCGACGCGGCGCTGGCGCTGCAGGGACAGGGGTGAGCCGATGAGCATCGCAACCACCTTCCAGGCGGGCAAGCGGCTCACAGCCGCCCAGCTCAACCTCAAGCCGTATCTGCATGCCCTGCAGAACACCAGCCAGAACATCACCAGCTCCAGCGTCATCACCCAGGCGGTCACCTTTGACGCCGAGCTGGTCGACACGATCAACGGCCACTCCACGTCCAGCAACACCAGCCGGTACACGCCATCGGTCGCCGGCTACTACCGGTGCTCGGGGATCGTCGCGTTGGCCGCGAACACGACAGGCGACCGTGCTGCCCAGTTCAAGAAGAACGGCAGCGCGGTCGACGGCGCCCCGTACTTCTCTGTTCCCGCGGTTAACGGCACAGGGTTCGTGTCCACCACCGTGTTCGCTGAGGCCATGATCTTCTGCAACGGCACAACCGACTATGTCGAGCTGTACGTTGGACAGAACTCCGGCTCGACGCTGGCCACACAGGTCTCGTCCACGCTCACAAAGAGCTACATGATGATCGAGTGGATGGCGCCATGAGCGACGCCGTCCTCATCACCGCCATCTCCACCGCCGGCGCGGTGCTGGTCGCCCTGGTGGGTGTGTGGGTGGAACTGGTCCGCAACCGCAAGCAGCGCTCCAGCGTGGACGCCGGGATCAAGACCGTCGTCGCCGA
>NZ_DASZCQ010000049.1:0-55282 GCF_035942955.1 Actinophytocola sp.
GTACTCCTCGATCCACCCCTGATCCAACGCCACCAACGTCTGCGGCAGCCGGTCAACCAACGTACGGGCGAACTTCAGCCGGCATCGGGCGGCCCGGTCGGAGATGTGCAGCTGGGTGGCCACCTCCAGGTAGGCAAACTCGTCACCCTCGGTGTCGCGGGCGTAGGCGGCCAGCTGACGCAACTGGACGGCTTGGTAGTGGCCGATCAGGACACCGGCCAACGCCGCATCCCCGAGGAGATCCCGAGGCTCGGTCGCGGGCTGGTGGTCCTGGATGACGAGCACACCGACACGCTAGCCGACCCCACCGACAATTCCGGGCCACCAACGGGCTTGATCAACAAAATTGGAGGGAAGATCTTCTGAACCGCCCCGGGTTCGGTAGAGACTCGTTCCTGGGGTCAGGCGACCAGGCTGGTCAGGTCGCCGATCTCGTACAGGGTCTCGAACTCGGTCGGTGGCCGGTAGCCACAGGCCCGTGTAGTCGCCGGTTGTTGTACCAGTCGACCCAGGCATTTGTGGCCGTTTCGACCTCACGTAGATTACGCCAGGGACCTTGCGGGTTTGATCAACTCCGTTTTGTCGAGACCGGTTGTGGATTCCGCGAGCGCGTTGTCGAGCGCGTCGCCGACGGTGCCGATTGACGCGTCGATAAGATGCTGGGTGAACCGGAATGACGTGTATTGGGTTGACTCCCGGCGTCAGAATGGTGAACGAGCTTGCTCACACCGTCCGTTGATCGATAGTTGCGGTGCCGCAACCCCATGTCGATGGCGTCGAGCACCAGGCTGGTGTCCTTCGACATACTGGCCCTGCAGCCGACGATCTTGCCGGAGAACACGTCGATGGCCAAAGGCGACGGAGACGGTGGCGGCCCAGGTGGCGACGTGGGTGAAGTCGGCTACCCACAGCCGGTTCGGCGCACCGGTCGTGAACTGGCGTTTCACCAGGTCCGCGGCCCGCGCCCCGCCGGGGTCCCGGACCGTTGTGCGCACCGTCTGCCGCGTAAGGCGCTCACGAGACCGAGCTGGCGCATGAGCCGCTCAACCCGACCGCGGCCCACCTCGATGCCCTCTCGGTTGAGCTCACGCACATCTTCTTGGCACCGTAGACCCGATAGTTCTCGTCATACACCCGCTGAATTTCTGTCCTCAGTTTCTCGTCGTCAATCTCGCGCCGTGATGGCGGGCGCGACCGGGCGGCATAATAGATGGACGGAGCGGTCTTGATACCGAATTCGGTCGGCACGGTACAGATCGGCTCGACTCCGAACCGGTCCTTGTGTTCGGTGATGAACGTTACGAGCGTGGCGGTCGAGGGTCGAGCTCTCTGGCGAAGAAAGCCGACGCCCCTTCAAAAATCTCATTCGCCCGACGCAACTCCGCGTTCTCCCGACGCAACCGCTTCAGCTCGGCCGACTCCTCACTCGACGTGCCCGACCGCATCCCCGCGTCCGCCTCGGCCTGCCGCACCCACTTGCGGCACCGTCTCGACAGACACGTTCAGCTTCGCCACCGAGCAGATCGCCTCCCACTGCGACCCATGCGCCTCGACCTGCTCAAACACCAACGCCACAGCGCACTCACGGAACTCCCGCGAATACCTCGTCCTCCTAGCCACGATCCACATCCTCACTCGACGAGTGAGCCTCCATCAGACCCCGGGGCGGTTCATTCTGGGGTCAGAGGTTGAGTAGGCGGGCGGCGTTGTGTTTGAGGATGAGGGGGCGGACTTCGGGTTTGATGTCGAGGGTGTCGAAGTCGGTGAGCCAGCGGTCGGGGGTGATGAGGGGGAAGTCGGAGCCGAAGAGGACCTTGTCCTTGAGGAGGGTGTTGGCGTAGCGGACGAGTTGGGGTGGGAAGTACTTGGGGGACCAGCCGGACAAGTCGATGTGTACCAGCGGTTTGTGGGTGGCGATGGCGAGGGCCTCGTCTTGCCATGGGAACGAGGGGTGGGCGATTACGATCTTGAGGTCGGGGAAGTCGGCGGCGACGTCGTCGAGGGCTAGGGGGTTGGCGTACTTGAGGCGGATTTTGCCGCCGCCGGGGAGGCGGGCGCCGATGCCGGTTTGTCCACTGTGGAACAGGGCGATGAGGCCCAGTTCCTGTAGGGTGTCGTAGAGTGGGTAGGCCATGGGGTCATTGGGGTGGAAGGCTTGCAGGCTGGGGTGGAACTTGACGCCGCGGATGGAGTAGCGGCCGGCCAGGCCACGTATGAAGCGTACGGCGGCTTGGCCGCGCCACGGATCGACGGTGGCGAAGGGGATGAGCACGTCGGCGTGTTCGGCGCAGGACTCGGCGATCTCCTCGCTGGAGATCGGTGGGTGACCGGTGGCGGTTTCGGCGTCCACGGTGAACACGACGGCGGCCATTCGGCGCTCACGGTAGTAGGCGGCGATCTCCGGCACGCCGGGCGTGCGACCGTCGTCGGCGACGTTGAAGTACGCGGCCGATCCGGCCATGAGGTGCGCGGGCAGCGACGGGTGGCTATCGGCGGAGATCTCGACGTGGGCGTGGACGTCGATGGCAACGAGGTCGTCGACGTTCATGGCCGGTCGCGGACCCAGGCGCGCAGGGACGGTTTGTCGAGCTTGCCGGATGGGCTGCGGGGCAACGACTCCCGGACCAGGACGCGGGTGGGAAGTTTGTACCGGGCGAGGCGGCCGCCGGCGAACTCGGCGAGGTCCTCGACGGTCGGGGACGCGCCCTGCGCGCAGCTCAGCACGGCCACCACGGTCTCACCCCACGTCTCGTGCGGGGCGCCGACGACGGCCACGTCGAGGACGCCGGGATAGTCGACGAGGACCCGTTCCACCTCGGCAGGGTACACGTTCTCGCCGCCAGTGATGATCATGTCCTTGAGCCTGTCCACAATGTATAGATAGCCGTCGGGGTCGAGCTCGCCGATGTCGCCGCTGTGGAACCAGCCGGCGTCGTCGAACGCGGCGGCGGTCTCGGCCGGGTTGTTCCAGTAGCCGGGTGTGACGTTGGGGCCGCGGACGCAGATCTCGCCGCGGACGTGCGGCTCGGTGATCTCTTCGAGGGTGCCGGGGCGGACGAGGCGGATCTCGGTGTACGGCGCGGGAATCCCGGCCGAGCCGAGCTTGGCCATGGTCCGGCCGGCCGGCAGGTGGGTGGCCATCGGGGCGGTCTCGGTCAGGCCCCAGGCCTGCTCGAGCATGATTCCGTGCTCGGCGTACTCGGTGATCAGGCCAGGCGGCACCGGCGCGCCGGCGACCATGGTGGTGCGCAGCGACGAGCGGTCGCCGTCGACGAACGCGGGGGGGCGCAGCAGCGCGGCGTACATGACCGGCACGGCGAACATCCCGGTCACCCGGTGGCGCGCGATGTCGGCGGCGACCCGTTCGGGATCGAAGCCGCGGCGGACGACCACGGTCCCGCCCCTGGCCATGATCCGCAGGGCGAAGCCGTTCAGGCCGCCCACATGGAAGAGCGGGGCGACGACCAGGCCGACGTCGTCGGGCCCGGTGGCCGTGACGGCGTCGAAGTTGCGGTCGTTCCACCAGAGGTTGCCGTAGGTGAGCATGACTCCCTTGGCCCGGCCGGTGGTTCCCGACGTGTACAGCAGGGCGGCCAGATCGTCGGCGCGGCACGGCTGGGGCGGCGCGGGTGTGCCGGTGGTCGCGTCGAGCGCGGCGGACAGCCGCCGCCATGGTGGCGACGGGTCGCCGGTCACCGGCACGGCCGGGTCGTCGTCGACGAGCAGGTACCGGCGGACCGGCACCGCGCCGGCCACCTTGTCCACAATGGAGCGATGACCCTCCTCGGCGATCACGGTGTGCGCGCCGGCGTCGTCGAGGACCCGGCCGACCTCCTCGGCGGCGAGCCGGAAGTTGACCGGCAGGAACACCGCGCGCAGCCGCATGCAGGCGAGGTAGGTGATCAGCAGGGTGGCGCTGTTGAGACCGGTGTAGGCCACCCGGTCTCCGGCCCGCACCCCGCCCACGGCGAGCAGGGTCGCCAGCCGCGCGGCCCGGCCGTCCACCTCGACGGCGGTGAACGTGCGCTCTCCGTACACGAGAGACGGTGCGTCCGGAAGGTAGCGGGCGAGCCGGTGCACCGCGCTCGCTGGGCTGAGATCCATGGTCAGGCCTTCGGTTGGTAGGACTTCGCGGCCTCGGCCTCGACCGGGCCGCCGACCGCCTTGAGCCCACCCGGGACGGAGGAGTCGGCTTGTGCGATGTAGACGGTGCGGGTCGGCGGCTGGTCCGGGTTGGTGTAGTCCAGCGGGCCGGCGACCAGGCCGCCGGTGTCCAGCCCGGAGATCTGGTGCAGGGCGGTCACCAGGCCCTGCCGGGTGAGGTCCTTGTTGTCGCAGGCCTTCTGCAGCACGGCCCTGGTGGCCTGGGCCTGCGCGTAGCCGAACACCGAGCCCACCTGGGTGGGCTGCTCGTTCGGGTGCGCCTTGGTGAACAGGTCGGCCAGCGTGCGCGCGCCGGGGCTGTCCAGTGACGGCGGCGCCATGCTGGACACGACGTGGAGGTTCTCCTTGAGGGCGGCGCCGGCCGGGGTGCTCAGCAGCTGCGGGGTGAAGCCGGGGCCGTTGGCCACGATCGGCACGGCCAGCCCGACAGACCTGGCCACCCCGGCCGCCGACGCGGTCTGGGCCGGTCCGGCCGACATCAGGATGGCCGCGACCCCGGCGTTGCGCAGCGCGGCGACCTGTGCGGACAGGTCGGTGTCGGACGCCTTGATCTTCTGCTCGACGATCGTCAGGCCGTTCTGCCCGGCAAGGTACTTGCTGCCGCGCAGGGCATTCTCCCCGTAGTCGCCCTCGAAGTAGATGTGCCCGATCTTGTCGCCGGCCTTGATTCCCTTGCTGCGCATGAGGAAGTCCAGGCCGGTGATCATCTCGATGTCGTAGGTGGTGCCGAGGATCTGGATGTGCGGGTCACCCAGCATCGCTCCGGTCCAGCCGGCGAACCCGACGAACAGGTTGTCCTGGGCGATGCTCGAGCGCAGCGCGGTGATCACCGGCGAGCCCAGCACGGTCTGCAGCCCGAGCACGTCGCCGGACACCTCGCGGTAGAGCGCGACCGCCTTCTGCGGGTCGTAGCCGTGGTCCTTGACCGTGACCTCGACCGTGCGGCCGCACACCCCGCCCTTGTCGTTCTCCTGCTTCCAGAACAGCTGCGTGCCCTGCACCAGGCTCTTGCCGAGCGGGGCGAACACGGCGGTCAGGTCGACCAGGCTGCCGAGCTTGATCGTGGAGTCGGTCACCCCGGGTCCGGTCTTCACTCCGCCGGCGTTCTGGTCGCCGGAGGTGGCCTTGCTACAGGCCGTCAGCGCGAGGAGCAGGGCGGTCAGCAAGGCCAGCAGTCGTCGGTTCATGGCGGGCGCTCCTTGGGGTCCGGATACGGCGGGCGAGCTGGGCTAGGCCGCCGGGTGCGAACAGCAGCACCACGACGATCGCGGCGCCGTACAGCAGCCGGGCGGCCTCGGCGGCGCCGATGCCGGCCTCGCCCGGTTGGGCCAGGAACGGCAGCGCGTCGCTGTAATGGTTGAGGACCAACGGAAGCGCGGTGACGAACACCGCGCCGGCGGCCGCGCCCCCGATGGACCCCAACCCACCAATAATGATCATTGCGAGGAAGTCGATGGACAGCAGGAAACCGAAGCTCTCCGGCACGATCCGGCCGAACGCCAGCGCGAGCAGCACGCCGGCCAGCCCGGCGTAGGCCGAGGAGACGGTGAACGCCGCGGCCTTGTAGCGGCGGACGTCGACCCCCATCACCGCGGCGGCGACCTCGCTGTCCCGCACGGCGACCAGCGCGCGCCCCGGCCGGCCGCGGGCCAGGTTCCCGGCGTACCACCAGGACACCGCCACCAGCAGCAGCCCGAGGTACCACAGCCGCTCCAACGGTCCGAACGGGACATCGAGCACGGTCAGCTCGGGATCGGTCGCGGTGAACGAAAAGCCGAACAGGTTGAACGGCGCCGCGTCGCGGCCGTTGAAGCCGCCGGTCACCGCGGTGGCGTTGGTCAGGATGTGCTGACCGAGAAACACCAACCCCAGCGAGGTCAACCCGAGGTAGATCCCGCGCAACCGCCCGGCGATCGGGCTGAACAGCGCTCCGGCCAACCCCGCGAGCGCCACCGCGCCGATGGCGGCCAGCGGTGGCGGCCACCCGATGCCGGCCAGGTAGGCGTAGCCGTACGCGCCGACCGCCACGAAGAAGGCGTGCCCGAGGGACAGCTGCCCGGTCACGCCGACCAGCAGGGTCAGGCCGATCGCGCCGATCACCGCGGCCATCGCGAACAGCCCGGTCTGCAGCCAGAAGCCGGCCAGCTCCAGCGGCGCGGCAAGGGCCAGCAGCACGACGGGCGGCCACAGCAGCAGCCGGACGCGGTCAGACACGGGTGATCTCCTTGCTGCCGAACAGGCCCGCCGGTCGCACGAGCAGCACCAGCAGCATCACCACGTACGGCGCGACGGCGCCGAACCCGCGGCCCAGAAAGGCGAGCTGGTCCTGGTATCCCGCGGCGAACGTGGCGGTGAACCCGACCGCCATCCCGCCGATCAGCGCCCCGGTGGTCGAGTCCAACCCGCCGAGCACCGCGGCCGGGACCGCCGCGCCCAGCGCCGCCTGCCCGACGCCGCCGGTGATTCCCGGCGACGGGAACGCGGTGAAGAACAGCCCCGCGATCGCGGCCAGCCCGCCGGCCAGCACCCAGGCGCTCGCCGCGACCCGGCGCAGCCTGATCCCCATCAGGGTCGCGGTGGCCGGCCGCTCGGCGGACGCGCGCAGTCCGATGCCCCAGTCGGTGAACTTGACCACGGCCAGGAAGCCGGCCACCAGCACGACCGCAACGACCGCGGCCGCGACCCTGGTCTGCGGCACCTGGATTCCGCCCAGCGCAACGACTTCGGCGCCCCACGGGTCGCCCGTGGTGAGCAGGTCGGTGCCGATGCGCCGGGTCAGGTCGGTTGCCAGCACGATGTCCACGCCGAGGGTGACGATGGCCAGCGCGCCCGGATCGGCCTGCCGAAGCCGGCGCAGCAGCACCACCCCGATCAGCGCGGCGACCGCCGCGGTCACGACGAGCGCGAGCAGCACGGCCGCGGCGAACCCGAGGGCCGCGTGGGCGCGGCCGATCACGTACGCGCCGAGCAGCAGCAGCGAGCCGTAGGCGAAGTTGACCACCCGGGTGGCCTTGAACACGATCACGAAGCCGAGCGCGATCAGCGCGTCGAGGCAGCCCAGCGACAACCCGTTGACCACCAGCGTCAGGAAATGGTTCATCGGGCGGCCCCCAGATAGGCCCGGACCACCTCGGGGTCGCGCTGCACCTCGGCCGGTGTGCCGCAGGCGATCCGTTTCCCGAAGTCGAGCACCGTGACCCGGTCGGCGATCCCCATCACGAACGTCATGTCGTGCTCGACGAGCAGGATCGAGATGCCCAGCTCGGCCCGCACCCTGGCGATGATCCCGGCCAGCCGGGCCGACTCGTCCGCGGTCATTCCCGCGACCGGCTCGTCGAGCAGCAGCAGGGTCGGCTCCGCGCACAGCGCCCGCGCCAGCTCGACCCGCTTGCGGTCGCCGTACGGCAGCGCGGCCACCGGCCGGTCCAGCGCGCCGGACAGCTCGAGCAGCTCGGCGATCTCCCGGACCCGACCGTCCTGTTCGGACTGCTCGCGCCGCGCCCCCGGCGTGCGCAGCCCGGCGGCGACGAACCCGGCGCGGGTCATCCGGTGCCGGCCGAGCAGCAGGTTGTCCGCAACGGTCGCGGTCGCCGACAGCGCAAGGTTCTGGAACGTCCGGCCGACCCCGAGCCGGGCGATCCGATGTGGACGCAGGCCGGTCAGCTCCACCCCGCCGTACCGCGCGCTGCCCGCCCGCGCCCGGTAGACGCCGGTCAGCACGTTCAGGCAGGTGGACTTCCCGGCGCCGTTCGGCCCGATCAGCGCGTGCACCGAGCCGGGTGCGACGGACAGCGACACGTCCGAAAGGGCGGCCACCCCGCCGAACCGGACGCTGATCCCTTCCACCACCAGCTCCGGCTTGTCCGTCTCCTGTGTATGGTCCGGAGTGGAGTGATCGGCCGCCACGCCCACCCCCAGGTACCGGTCGCGCACCTCGTCGGTGGCGGCCAGCCGCGCCGCCGGGCCGTGCAGCGCCACCCGACCGACCTCGAGCACATAGGCCACGTCGGCCAGATCCAGTGCCAGCGCGGCGTTCTGCTCGACCAGCAGCACGGCCGTGCCCTGCCGGTGGATCTCGGCGATCACCGCGCCGATCCGTTCCACCATCCGCGGCGCCAGCCCCAGCGATGGCTCGTCGAGCAGCAGGACCCGCGGCGCGGCCATCAGCGCCCGCCCGATCGCCAGCAGCTGCTGCTCCCCGCCGGACAGCAGCCCGGCCCGCTGGCCCGCGCGCTCGGCCAGCACCGGAAACAACTCGTACACCCGGTCGCGGGCCGGGCCGCGGGCCCGCCGGGCGACGGCCAGCCCGCCGGCGCGCAGGTTCTCTTCCACGGTCAGCTCGCCGAACACCTGCCGGCCCTCGGGCACCTGCACCACACCGGCGCGCACCACCGCCGCCGGATCCATCCGGTCCAGCCGCCGGCCGTCGAGCTCGACCGACCCGCCGTCGATCGCGCCGCCGGCGAACGGCAGCGTGCCCGAGATCGCCCGCAGCAGCGTGCTCTTCCCCGCGCCGTTGCCGCCGAGCACCGCCACCACCGCGCCGTGCGGCACCTCGAGCGACACGCCGCGCAGCGCCCGCACCGCCCGCGCGTACGAGACGTCCAGATCCCGCACCCGCAACAGCGGTGGATCCACGGGCCTCACCCCGATCTGCATGGTCGACGCGGCGGCCCCCACATGATGCGACATAGGCATAGTCTCCCGTCAAGCTAGTGGAGACTTTTCGCGGAAAGGTTGATCATGCCGATACCCGGCCAGGTCCGCGGCCCCAGCGCCAGGGCGTACCTGCTGATCGTGCTCGGCGAGTACGCGTTCGACCACGGCGACGCCGCCTGGACGCACACCATCGTCGACGCGCTCGCGCTGGCCGGCTTCGAGGAGAAGGCCGCCCGCCAGGCCCTCAGCCGGACCGCCGCCGCCGGCCTGCTCACCCCACAGCGCACCGGCCGGCGCACCCGCTGGCACATCACCCCGGCCGGCCGCGAATCACTGGCCGCCGCCAAGGACCGGCTGTTCGCCACCGGCCCGGAGAGCGACTGGAACGGCGACTGGCTCATCCTGCTCACCACCGTCCCCGAGCAGCACCGCAACCTGCGACACCGGCTGCGCACCACGCTGGGCTGGGCCGGGTTCGGATCGCTCGGCCCCGGGGTCTGGATCAGCCCGCACCCCACGCACGCCGCCGAGGCCCGCCAGGTGCTCGACTCGCTCGGCGAACCCGTGCACGGCACCCTGCTGCACGCCCGCCTCGACGACCCCGGCGAGCGGCACCGCCTGGTCACCCAGGCCTGGGACGTCGCCGACCTGGACCGCCAGTACCGCGCCTTCCTCGACCGCTTCACCCCCGCGCGGCCCCGGACACCCGGCGAGGCGCTCGCCCAACTCGCCCACCTCGTCTACCAGTGGCGCCGGCTCCTGCTGGCCGACCCCGGCCTGCCACCCACCCTGCTCCCGCCGCGCTGGAGCGGCGAGCAGGCCCGCCGGCTCCTGCTCACCCGCCACACCCGCTGGCTGGCCCACGCCCGCACCTGGTGGCAGGCCAAGGAAACCGAGCACGGCCGGCTCGGGATCATGGTGAACTAGGCCCGTGTACCCCCATCACGCCGAGTCGATCCGGCGGATCGTCGAGCACTTCGAGGCGCTGCCGGAGGTGGACGCGGTGCTCCTCGGCGGCTCCATCGCCCACGGCTTCGCCCGCCCGAGCTCCGACGTCGACATCATGATCCTGATCTCGGACGCCGACTACGAGCGGCGGTTTCGCGCCGGCCGGCTCACGTTCTACACCCGGGATCTGGCCACGTATCCGGACGGCTTCGTCGATGGCAAGTACCTCCGGCCGACCTTCCTCGAGCAGGTGGCCGACCGGGGCAGCGAGCCCGCCCGGTTCGCCTTCGCCGACGCCCGGATCCTGTTCAGCCGCATCGACGACCTCGATCGGGCCGTGCGCGCCGCCGCCCGCTACCCGGTCGACGGCAAGACCGACCGGATGCGCCGCTTCCGCGCCCAGCTCGACGCCTGGCACTGGTACGCCCACGAGGCGCTCAAACTGGACAACCGCTACCTGCTCGGCCTGTCCGTCGCCAAGCTCGTCCTGTTCGGCGGCCGCCTGATCCTCACCCACAACGAGACGCTTTACCCGTACCACAAGTGGTTCCTCGAGGTCCTGCGCCGGGTCGAGGACCGCCCACCCGACCTCTTCGACACGATCAAGGACCTCTACGACAACCCGTCCGCCGTCTCGGTCGACGCCTTCTACGACACCGTCCGCACCTTCCAGGACTGGCCGGCCCTTGCATCCGGCTGGGGCGACCAGTTCCTGCTCGACAACGAACTGACCTGGCTCACCGGCTCCGCCCCGGTCGACGACCTGTAGCGGCTAGATCGTCCTGGTCATGAACACGCTGTTGGGGTCGGGCCGGTAGTCGGCGAACGGCGGGCAGTAGTCGAAGCCGAACTTCTCGTAGAGCTTGCGGGCGCGAAGGTACGGCTCGGCGGAGCCGGTCTCCAGGCTCAGGCGGGTGAACCCCATGCGCCGGGCTTCCGTGAGGATGTGCTCCATCAGAAGGGACGCGATCCCGGTGCGCTGGCGGGCCGGCGCGGTGCGCATCGACTTCACCTCGGCGTGCTCGGCGTCGAGCCGCTTGAGCGCCCCGCAGCCGACCAGAGTGTCCCCGTCGTAGACCGACCAGAACGTGATCTCCGGCCGGCGCAGCGCGTCCAGATCGAGGGCGTGCTTGCTCTCCGGCGGCGTGACCGACAGCATCTCGGCGATGTGCTCGTCGAGGAAGGCGGCGATCTCCGGACCGGACAGGTCGTCGACAACGATCTTCATACCGCTGGCCTCCCTCGGGCCCTTCGATACCGGAGCCGGGGTGAGCGTAACCCGCCGGCGCAGCGGGTACCCCCGGCCCATGCTGCCGCAGCCTCGTGGTCCGCTGTCCGCCGCGGTGATCGCCGCGCTCGGGCGCGACGATCCGCTCGATCACGGGTCGCTGGCCGCCGCGGCGAGCCGGGCGGATCCGTACGGCGAGGACCTCACGCTCGCCCTGCACACCTGCTACGAGCTGCACTACCACGGCTTCCCGCGGGTGGATCCGGCCTGGGAGTGGGATCCGGACCTGCTGCGGATGCGGCGGGCCATGGAGGAACGGTTCCTGGCCGCCCTGCGCTCCGATGTGGACGGTGGGGACGACCTGCCCGGTGAGCTGGACGCGCTGCTGGTCGAGCCGGTGCCCGGCGGCGGGGTGTCGCACTACCTGCGCGACCACGGGGACTGGTGGCGGATGCGGGAGTACCTGGTGCACCGGTCGATCTACCACCACAAGGAGGCCGACCCGCACGCCTGGGTGATCCCCCGGCTGCGCGGCCAGGCCAAGGCGTCGCTGGTCGCGGTGGAGTTCGACGAGTTCGGCGGCGGCCACGGCGAACGCATGCACTCCCGGCTCTACGCCGACCTGCTGACCGGCGCGGGCCTTTCCGCCGACTATTTGTCCTATTTGGACGAGGTGCCGGCGCCGGCGATCGCGATCGTCAACATGATGTCACTGTTCGGGCTGCACCGGGCGCTGCGCGGGGCGATGGTGGGCCACTTCGCGGCGGCGGAGATCACCACCGCGCCCAGCGCGCAGCGCCTGGCCCAGGCGCTGGAGCGGCTGGGGGCGGATCCGCGGTGCACGCTGTTCTTCACCGAGCACGTCGAGGCCGACGCGGTGCACGAGCAGGTGCTCCGCCGCGACGTGCTCGGCGACCTGCTCGGCCGCGAGCCCGAGCTGACCGCGGACGTGGTGTTCGGCATCCAGGCGACCGAGCTGCTGGAGTCGCGGCTGGCCGAGCACCTGCTCAGCGCCTGGCGCGCGGGCCGCACGTCGCTGCGCCGCCCGCTGCCCGCCTACGCCGAGCCGGTGCGCACGCGTTGACGGTGGCTGGTGTCGCACAAGGGAAATCGCTTGCTGCGGCGGCAGGTGCACACGGCGACCAGGAAGCGGTCCGAGCACACCGTCGTGCCGTCCTCGGTCACCAGCTCTACCGGGCCCTCGACGAGCAGCGGCCCGCCCGGCACGACGGTCACCCGGCGCCGGTCAGCGGTTCGGGTCGGGTCGGTCGCCACGGATCACCACCAGCTCCTCATGACGTTGGCCGGGCTCGATCAGCCCGTGCCCCTCCAGGTAGTCCACTTTGGACCACAGCACCGGCCCGAACGGCTCGATGCGCCGGGCGACCACCGCCGCCTTCAACCCGTTGGCGCGCAGCCGCCACAGCGTACTGTCCACTCCGCACAGCTCGGAGTGCACGACAAGGAGGACGCCGCCCGGATAGAGCAGGTCGAACGCCGCGTCACACAACGGATCCAGCAGCTCACGCCCGTCCAGCCCGGCGTCCCAGGCCCGGGCCGCGCCGCGCGGCGGCCACCGTCCCGGCACGTACGGCGGATTGGCCAGGATCACGTCGAACCGCCGCCCCGCAACGACGTCCGGCGCGCTGCCGCGATGCACCCGAACCGGCAGCCGGCGCAACCTCGCGTTGAGCCGGGCCGACAGAACCGCCGCGGCCGACACGTCGACCGCGGTCACCTCCGCCGCACCGGCCCGAACCGCGGCCACCGACAGCGCCCCCGTCCCGGTCCCCACGTCGAGCACCCGCGCCCCCTCCGGGATCGCCGCCCCACGCAGGGCACCGATCAGCAGCCAAGTATCCGCCTGTGGCCGGTAAACCCCCGGCGCCCGCAGCAGCATCACCCCCGAGAAATACCCGGTCCACATCGGTCAAACCTTGCCCCGGCTCACATTCGGCGAACCGGCCGCACCACCGACGGCAGGCGCCGACGCCGCGCTTCGGCTCGCTGACCGCGCCGAGGGTCGCCCGGATGCCTGCGGCGCGGCCCCCGGACCCAGCCCTCGCGTCGCGGCTCATCAGCTGTTTCCGCCATGCGGTCGGTAGCGGTCGTGGCTTCGAGAGTGGCGAGCAAGCGGCCACGGATTCATCACGACCAGCGGCCAACCTGCTTGGCGGCTAGCCGGAATCCGGGAGGGCGCCACCTGGTTTGCCGGAGACGGCCATGCCCGGCTTCCAGCCAGCAGGGGGTGAGAAACTCCCGCTGGCGGTGCAGACGCAACGCCGGTCGGATCACGAGACTGGACGCGGTTCAGGTGCGTGTCACCAACAACGCGATGGCCGATCGGAGTTGCGATGGAGAAGACGCGGTTGGCAACGGTGCCGCTGGGGCGGACCGGGCCGGAGATCACCCGCGTCGGGGGGCGGCGTGGCTCGATCCCGTGTGCGGCGGAGGCGGGCCTGCGGCGGCTCGGCATCGACGCGATGACCCGCCAGCGGATCGCACATCTGCCGGCCGACGATTGGCGCCGGCACCACCCAGCGCTTCCGGAAGCCGCTGCTGTCGCGGCATCTTGCGTGGGTACGGCGGTTGACCGTGGTCCGCCGACCGTCACCGGATGGCCGCGGGCGCCGTCGCGGCGGCCTGGACGTTGCGTAGATACAGAGGGCGTCAAATTCCTCCACGAGGCCTTGCGCAACCCATCAGCCGTATTGGAATCAATGAACCCGTCGTTGCAGATGTACGCGACAACCCCAAGATCCCCTATCCGGTTCGAAGTCCAGCGGATGGCCCGGATGTAAGAGTCTTAGTGCCGCGTCAGGCTACGACCTCGACAACGTCACCCGGCTGAAGGCTATCGAAGTATATTCGCGCCGCCTGCGGCGACAGGTGGATGCACCCGTGCGACTGCGCGGTCAGGCTGCCTTCGTGGAAGGCAATGCCGCTCTGTGTGAAGAACACCGAGTACGGCATTGGCGCGTTGTAGGCGTTGCTCCAGTGATCGATATCCTTGTAGGTGACGTGGAATGTCCCTGCCGGTGTCTCATACCCCGGTTTACCGGAGGTAATCGGCACGCCACCATAGGTCACAACCCCGTCGTGCATCAGCCACGATTGGTTCGCACTCAGGTCAATGCATGCGGCCGCCTGAGCACTACACGGCGACGCCGCGGCTTGCGCGTTGCCGGGCAACGCCAGCATCGCTGCCGCGCCCAACGCCACCGAACCAGCGGACAGACTTATTGTTTTCCGCAGCTTTCCCATGATCGGACCTCCCATCCACCCGAAAATTGGTTCGTGTTCGGTACTGCGATCACTCATGGTGTACCACGTGCGACGCGGCCCAAACCCACCGGTACATGGCACGGCGCGTGCAGTCCGCAATGTCACACGAATGGGGGATGGACACCGACGGTCGAGCCATCAGGCCAGCGACTTACCTCCATCAACGGCGTGCATTCGTCAGCTATTGTCGATGTGACAGAAATCCAGGAATCATCGATTAGCGATTGATACATGCTGATAATCGCCAGATATCGTTAGGATCGGCTTCATTGTGGCTGGGTGGCAGTCAACTTGTCGCACGTGCCTGGGTGGATCATGGATCGGCAACGGTGCGCGTGGTGACCACATTCAGTCTGTAACGGTTGTTGCACAGTGTGCGATGCGATGCACGTTCAGCTGCACGTCCATGTGGAGGTATGGCGGTGAGTGAAGCCGCGGCCGGCACCAGTGACGGTTCCAATGACGCGGTGTTGCTCAGCGCGGCGCGGCGATGTCGCCGCGTACGGCCTGCTCTACCAGCGTCATGTCGGAGTCGCGCGGCGTGCTGCCGCTAGGTTGGTGGCCACCGCTACTAGCAGGAGGACCTGGTTGCCGAGGCGTTCACCCGGGTGCTGCGGGTGCTGCGCACCGGCCGTGGTCTCACCGAGGGTTTCGGCCGTACCTGCTTGGTGACCATGCGCCACATCATGATCAACTGGGCCCGCCAAAGACCGGTCAGCTCGGTGGTTGCCGAGATACCCGAGGTCGGCCCAGCGGCCTGGTATGACCACGCAATGACAGACCAGATGCGCGCCAGCGTTGCCGCCGAGGCTTTTGCCAGCCTGCCCGAGCGGTGGCGGATGGTGTTGTGGCACCTCGAGGTCGAAGGCGAGACGCCGGCCGAGGTCGCGCCGCTGTTGTGGCTGACGCCTAACGGTGTGTCCGCCTTGGCTTACGGGCCCGGCAGGGGTTGCGGCAAGCCTACCTGGAGCAGCCCGTGCCCACCCCGCGCCGCGGGGACTGCCAGGCTGCCACCGCCCATCTCGCGGGTGGGTCCGCAACGGGTCGTCGGCCCGCAAGGTAGACCGGATCACACATCCTTTAGACCAGTGCCCGGACTGCCGGCAGTTGGCCGCCGACCTGCAGCAGCTCAACCGCCAGTTGCCGGCGGTGATCGCGCCATTGGTTCTGGGCGCCCCGTTCGCCCTGGCTTACCTGGCAACGTCGGCCGGCTCGACTACTGTGCCGGCCGGTGTAGCCCTGGCCGCGGCTGCCGCCGACACCAGCGTGGCCACCGCCTCCTGGCTGGCCACGGTGAAAACCGCCGTGGCCGGCGCGGCTATTGCCACCTCCGCAGCAGTCGGCACGGTCACCGCCACCCCACCACCCGACCCGGTCGACGACCGCATCGCCCGATCGATCCCCACTCGGCACCTGCACACCAACCCGCCGCCAACGCCCCCCAGCCCGAACGAACCCGGACCAGCCCGCGGTGACACCGACCGCCCCGGCACCGAGACCCCGCCACCCGCCGCGAACCCAACCCCAGTGGCCGCCCAGCCGCACAAGCAGACCAGGCAGGCCGAAAGCACGCGGTCAAGGCCACGCACAAGGCCCGCCAAGGAAGACCAAACGGCCGCGAAAAAGGCATCCCAAGGAGGAAGAGAAGGCGGCCCGGCCCCGAGGCACGAAGCCGAAGTAACCACCGCAGATCACGTTCCCTCCGACTGCGACCAGCCAGAACGTGATACCTTCCGGACAACACTCCAGCCACCCCACCTCGGTGGCAGGGTCCTCCTCGGAGCCTCCACCAGCCGAGAAGAGGCTCGATTTGGGATTTCGCGTCATATCTGCGGGGCGGCCGGGCTCCTACCTAAGGTGGGACACCAGAAGCGAAAGCGAGGCTGGCGACCCACGCCGGGCCGCCGCTCTCGCTACGGGTGGCGGTTGGGGCGCGAGTCGGCTGGAGCTTAAGGGGTGGGGCCGTGATGATTTGACAACCGGAGGGCGAAACTTAGCCGACAAGCTGAATTATCTCTTCGCACACTACACCCAACCCGACGGTCACGAGTATACCAATGAGCAGGTTGCTGCCATGATCTGCGTGCACGGGGAGTTCCCGATCTCCCAAAAGCTACATCTGGCAGCTTCGGAGTCCCACAAAGACAACCCCAACATACAAACACCTATAGGCGCTGGCTGGTTTATTCGAGGCTCCGGTCAGCTACTTCGTCAACAACGAGGTCACCGGCCGAGTCAACGCGCAACACCTACTACGCCTACAGGCACGTGACCGCCCCCGATTGGCCGTCTACAGGCCACCTATGATCCACTTAATAAATAGATAGTCGAGGCCACACAGTTTCTCCTTGGTGACCCACGCATACCATGACGGATTCAGTTGTCGAACCAGTCATGGGCCGAGCGCAAGTTGAGCGCAGTAATGATCACTACTGGCGAGATAATCAGAACGACTCCGACCACCGTGAGAACAGGAACAGCGAACGCGAATCCGACCGTAATGAGTCCGCCATAGAAAAATACTTCAAAGTAGGTGCAGTTCAGCACCTTGGCGTGGCATTCAGCGTTCCCGCGCCTGAGACCCCGCGCCATCCGGAACATCCACTGTATCACCAGGGCCTGGATCAGCGCTGCGGCCAGCCCGCCGACAACTACCGCAACAGTCGCACGTGAGTCCGCTTCGGATGGTCGTTTACCAAAAGCCTCGATGAGGGAAATCATGACGTTGTCGAGTACGGCTGGTCTCCCAGCGGCAGCGGAAGCAATTCCTTCGATGCTCAGCAGTGTCAACGCACCCGAAACCAGAATGCCTATCCATCCCAAGACGACGTAGAGCCCAATCACCACTCCCACCGACGTCGGCATCGGTCCGCGGCGGGCCGGAGCTCCGCCATAGTAATGGTGCTGGTATATGTACTGGTCATGGCCGGCCGTATAGGCGTCGCGGTCAGCAAACGTGTGCTGCCATCCGCCGTCGCCGACCGGTCTCCAACCCCTATCGCGGTTCATGATCGGCTACCCCTCAGCGCCACGTATGCCGGACGATTGTCTGGTCTCGTCCCGCGACATAGGCGTCACTCCCACAGTGAACGCTCTGGTTCACCACGCGAGGGTATCGCTGCGTGGTGTCTGGCCGGGCAGAGCCGATCCCCGTCGCCACCCCTCGACCGCGCCAGATCATCCAAGCGCTGAACAGCGCGGTCAGGACGCCGACAAGATTGAGGAAAACACCAAAGACGCTCGCCCACTGAGCGGAACGATCAAGGCCCTGGCGGACCAGGAACACGCCAACGGCCACCAGCCCCATCCCAAGCACCAGAGCAGCCACCATCCCTGCGATGCGCACACCGAGTGCTCGCTCCATCACCGAAGCATACACTCACCACCTCCGGTGAAACCCATTCGCTCATGACGGCTACACCGACCAACTCCTCCACTGGACCCACACTCGCCTCAAGATCGTGCTGCAGATCATCAAACGCAGCGACGACGCGACCGCGGCCGCGGACCATCATCGGTGTGGGAACCAGCGCGTCGACCGCGTAGGCCAATGGAGCCGGGACGCACTCGGATTCGACGTCCCGGGTCTCCACATTTTCGGTCTGCTCCGAACCACCCGGAAAATGGCCGCGCGAAACCGCCACGCGGGCTGCGGGTCAAGAAAAATGAGCGTTCGGCACCGTCACCCACGCGATGCCGAACGCCGATAGAACGAACAGACCCGCCGAATTCACCCGCGATTACAGGTGCTCGACATGTACCAACCTAACCCCTGAAACCCGCCGGTACCGACCCGCACCGTGGCACAACGCCACACCACTCGCAGTGGCGCCGGACCACACCACCCGCCGTGGCAGCACCCCTTAACGTGGCACCCACTTCCCTGGCACCGGCCCAGCACACGCCGCGCCGATCGGCTACCTCGGCACGCCGTCTTCAACAACCCCGATCCACCGGAGAGGAACACCCAGCACTCGCTTGGACCTGGAAGACATGACGGGAGCGGGTAGATGTTTCCTGACTGGGGTCGCCGACGAGTTGGGCGTCAACCCGTCCATGGCGACGCGGACGGCTCATCGGCTGGTGACCGCGGGTTTGGTCAGCCCGGCAGGCTACCGTTGTCCGGCTGGGGACTGATCGTCGATCTCACAGCTACGGCTGGGGAACGGGTCCATGAAACCAAGCGGAATTTTCGAGGAGTAGGTGCCGTGCGGGAACGTTCACCGGTCTACCGGGTCGGGTCCGTCATCTGGAGGCGGCGGTTCAGTGTTGCCGCGGTTGTTAGACCATTTTACGCAGCCACTCATCCCAGTTCATCCGGTAGCGGGTGAACCATGCGTACCGAGGAAGGCACTCAGCCCAAGAGCATCGCCACAAAGATCCACAGAGCAATGGGACTCGACACGATCGCGGCCACCGGTCACCTCCCTTGTCACATGACGAATACCCTCGCTACCTGGATCAAAGCCTCTTCCGGCGGGTAGACACCATCGGGACAGCGAGACGGATCATGATGAGCTCGTAGTCCTGTGTCCGATCGGGGTTGTCCTTGCCGCTGCCGGTTACGACGGCAGCAGGTCGAGATGAGCCAGGATGCTGGGAATGACGACCAAGACGACGGCCAGCAGCGTGGGTGCGGCCAGGATCCCGATCGCGGCCCAGGTCCAGCCGGTGCCGTGGCGCCGGTGGTAGGAGATCGCCAGCACGCGGAACATCGTCGCGCCGGCGAGGAAGAACAGTACGTAGAGGTGGTACAGCGCGGTTGCCGGCCGTGCGCGCCGGTTGCGCGGTCATGCCCAAAACCCTCACTTCCCGACTGAGCACCGTGCAGAAAGCGGGCACACCGGACCAGATGTTCCGCACACGGCACCGAGGGTTGCCCTCATCACAGCGCTATGGCGGCGACGACCTGCCCTCGGACCGATCACCAATCGTCGCGACCCCCACCCCGTTGAGTATGAGAACGCGTCGCGCTCGAGCAGCGTGTGGGGACACGTTAATTGCCAGCAGCAGGTTGGACCAGGCGCCAGACTGGGGGATATCCGATGACCAACGTCGCGATCAGGAGGGTGGGCACGTCTCAAGCCTGGCAGGCAGTGCTACCAGGAAAGTCGGTCAACACCGTCAGCGACCGCGACGCCGACGATGAGCAGGACACCGAGCAGCAGCGCTACACGCACCAGGACGGACCAGGGCGGCAGCCGATGTACCACCGGCGCATACCAGACGGGTTCGGGCGCGCGGTGGCGGCCGCCGCGCTGCGGACGCTCCTGGTGCTGCGGAGTCGGTCCGGGCGCCGGCCGCGGAGTTGAGGATGGTCGGGGATGGAGCACGATGCGCTGCCGCGTGGGCCGGGATGCCGCTGGGTTGTCGTTGTGGGCTGCCGAAGCGGGGGCGTGTACTGGAGTCGTCGGGTATGTCGGTTTCGTGTCTGCCACGGGTACGGCATCGTTTTCGTCCGTCAAGTCGGACGGCAGCGAACCCGAATCCCCCGTGGGATGGACAGCTGCACTCATATCGAGTGAATGCGGCGGGCTGGTCTTCATGCTGGTCATGGTCACCTCCTACTCATAGCGATTCATCGTGCCGATGCCCATCCCCACCGCTCACACTACTAGTTGACCTGCAGCGAGTGGTAGCCACACACGGTAGACGCGGTGCGCCGGCCGGATGCACTGACTGTGCCAGTGTCGGTTGAGAATACTCCCCGTTCCAGCGAATCCACCATCTCCGAATGGGTTTGATGGTTATCAACCCAATCTGGCTGGAGACGTACAGCTAGTAGCAATAAAAGATGCTTGGGTGAGACTCGATCGGGTTACCGTGCCACGATCGGTGGGTTCTCGCGCTCGCCACGGTGGGCACAGCCCTGCCGCAGCCGGTCCGGTGAACCTGGTCGTATGCTCGTCTCACAGGGACCCCACCGCTGCGCCGGGACGCACTGTGGCTCATCGGCGTTTCGGCCAATTTCAGATCGAGGTATCCCATGGCCCAGAAAGTCACCGTCGAACTGGTCGACGACCTCGACGGCACCACTTCCGACGACATCAGCACCGCCGCCTTCGGCGTTGACGGTGTCCACGACGAGATCGACCTCACTGACGACAACGCCACCCGACTGCGCGTCAGCCTGGGTGACTACATCGCCGCAGCCCGCCGCACGGGTGGCCGCCTCAAGCGCGGTACAGCCAGCGGCACCACGTCAGCAGCCAGTCCGACCGACCGTGAACAGACCAAGGCCATCCGCGAGTGGGCCCGGCAGAACGGCTACGACCTGGCCGACTGTGGGCGCATCCCCGACCACGTCCTCGTCGCCTTCGCGCAAGCGCAGACCGAAACCAGCAAGACCAAGAAGCGCCGACGCAAGACCACGGAACCAGCAGTCTCGCACTGAACGGTTGGGCTGCCGTGCCACCTCGCTCGTCGCTGGCGACCGCTGCCTCCAGCAGCACCCCCAGGTGTTCGGCCGGAGCAGACTGGTCGAATCAACTTTCACCCTCCCCGCAACGGAGGATAAATGACGAATGTTCATCCGCTTGAGTGAAGTTTTGTGGCGGCGGCCCCACTTGGAGCGAGATTTGCCGGTTCGTTCTCACCCATGGCCTGCAGCGAGAGAATGGACAGCGGACATGGTCCTCTGGGCGCCTTCAGGGCAATGTCCATCTGCGCCGACACGGATGTGAACGCCGATTTGATCGATGCTCCAGCGCGTGTACGTGATCTCGTGTCTGGCGCAGGACATATGCTTAGGGTAGTGTCTGGCGAAGTCGTGCCATTACTGCTTCGAGCACCGCGTGAGACGTTGATAGTGCTCGGCGCCATATATTTGGGCGGTCTGCTCGGCAGCAGTGCCCACCAACCCGCCCGTATACACACTGAATAATGCTGCGTCGCCGGTGTCGGCCAGCGGCCTCACCCCGCCACTGCCATATGTCGTGCAACAGAATTCTACATAATAGCGACGGATGTTCCAGATTCCGTCGACTGTCTACGTGTGCATGATCGATCACCGGCAAGGTGGTGGACAGATCCGGGGGTGACGACGCATCTTGGTGTGTGTCATACCGAGGCATGACGCGATCATCCTAAAGTTGACCTGATTGAGACTTTGACCTGCCTGCTTGATCTCGTGTTTGGTGGAGTCATAGGCTGAGTGGCGACACGCGCGTCGTCTCATGAATAGGCCTCTACTGTAACGGAATTTCACGGTAGTGAAACGGTAGTGGAAGCGTGTCGGCTGCTGGAGAGGGTTGTGATGGTGGACAGGACGAGCGCAGGTCGGGGTTTGGCCGATAAGCTGAATGATCTGTTCGCGCGCTACCCGTCGCGGGATGGTCAGGAGTTCAGCAATGAGCACGTGGCCGCGGCGATCTGCGCGCGGGGCGAGGCCACAATCTCGCAGAGTTATATCTGGCAGCTGCGTAAGTCCAAGAAGGATAATCCGACGTACAAGCATCTGCATGCGCTGGCCGGGTTCTTCGGTGTTCCGGTCAGTTACTTCTTCGACGACGAGGTGACCGATCGGGTCAACCAGCAACTGGACAAGCTGCGAGCCGAGCAGCGGCGGCTCGACGAACTGGCTGGCCGCGATGACGTGCAGCTGATGGCTATGCGTGCCGGGCAGCTGTCCCCGCAGCGGCGGCGTTTGGTGATGGAGTTGCTCAACGTGGTGTACCGCGAGGAGCAGGCGGTGGGCCGAGACCATGGTCTGAAGGAGTGCCGGTGAGGGAGCGCGTGCTGCGGCAGCGGTGCCGCGCCTTGCTCAATGCGTTGGACATCCGCCCGCCGCTGGACGTCACTGAGCTGTGCCGGCGCGTCGGGCAGCAGCGGGGCCGGCCGATCCGGCTGATCCCGCATCCCATCCCGGTGCCAGGGCCGTTCGGGGTATGGATCGCCACCACCGCCACGGACTACATCCTCTATCAGCAGCACACCAGCCCGGCGCATCAGGGTCACATCGTGCTGCATGAGTTGGGGCACATCCTGGCCGGGCACTGCAGCGACGAGGCGGATGACGGGCTGTTCGCCGAGCTGTACTCCGGCCGGGAGCCGGATGCGGTGCCGGAGGAGTTCCCCGATCTGGCGCCGGAGGCGGTGCGTCGGGCGTTGCGCCGCACGTCCTACGACACCGACCAGGAGCGCGAGGCCGAGCTGGTGGCCACAATCATCCTGCAGTGGGCGTCGGTGCTCGACCGGGTCGCCCGGCCGGCCTCGGCGGACGTGGTGGCGCAGCGGATGGGCACCGCGCTGAGTGATCGGATGGGTTGGCTGTGACCGTATTGAACGCTGTGACCGTATTGAACATGGTGCAGGCCGTCGCGACCTGCCTGGTGCTTGCGGTGTTGGTGTACCTGCTGGTCCGCGCGCCGGGTAATGTGCCGCTGCGCGCGATCACGGTCACGGTCGCGTCGTTCATCTTGACGGTGCTGTTCAGCGCGACCGCCACCGCCGGTGCGATCATGCTCGGCGTCGCACCACTCATAGCCCGGTTGGCCCAGCACCTGGGCATGCTCATCGGCGGCTACAGCCTGATCGCGTTCTACCTGTTCTCCGCGCTGGACCGAGACCAGGCGCGCCGGCAGGCCATGCGGCAGGCGATCCCGCTGACCGTTGCGGCGGTGCTGGAGCTCGTCGCCACCGTGGGGATGCCGGCCGACCTGCACACCGCCGCCGCCACACTGGCCTATGCCGCACCCGGGGCTGCGGCCACACCGCCCGAGCCCACCGTGGCGGTGTTCTACCTGGCCCCGAACCTGTACCTGGGCTACGCCTGCGCCACCGCGGTGTGGTGGACCCGCCGCTACGCCCAGGGAGCCGAGCCCCGGTTGCGGCACGGGCTGGCACTGGCCTCGGTGGGCCTGGCGGCGCTGGCAGTGGGCGAGGTGGTGTTCGTGCTGGCGACCACCGCCCAATGGGCCGGCCTGGCCGTGCCACGCTGGGTGTATCCCCTGGGGCTGTGGGCCATAATTCCCGGCACCGCAGTCTTCATGATCGGCTTCGCCTACCCGGCGATATGCATGCGCCTGGCCGCCCTGCGCGTCTGGTGGCACCACCGACGGACGTACCACCATCTCGAACCACTATGGACCCTGCTGCACCAGCAGTTCCCCGAAGACACGCTCAACCAGATGCCGGCCGGCCGGTGGCGCGACAAGGTGAGCCTGCACGGGGTGCACCGCCGCTACTACCGCCGCGTCATCGAATGCCGCGACGGACTGGTCCGGATCAGCCCCTACCTCACACCCACCAGCAACGACGACACCACCTCGCTGGCCGACCGGCTACGCGACGCCCTACAAGCACGGGCCACCGGCAACACCGCGCCGAACCAGGCAGTACCGGTGGCTATCCCCGCCGTCGACGGCCTGGACGCCGACGTGCGCGAGCTGGTCGCCCTGTCCAAAGCCATGCGCCATGTCGGGCCACCGAACCCAACTCCACAGCCTCGGCACTAGATCAGGGACGGTAGAACTACCAGCGGTCGCCTCGCAATAGGGACTGCGTGGCCGCTATCCCGCCAGTGCCGGCCCAGCCGAGAGACGTTCGCCGCTACGGTCACCGGCACCGACGGCCAACCCAGCTGCCACCAACACGAGCCATATCATCTCGACACCGCGTTCTTGGGGTGACTGTGGCATGCCGCTCGAGGCGACAATCGCTAGATCGAGCCGGGCGACATCGCACCAGCCAAAGCTGGCGCCCAGGATGAACCTCCGGCCCTGTTCTGAGCAGCCGTGCGGCGTGCTTGTCAGCGTCGACGGTCCGAGCTGGGGCAACAACAAGCCGACGTAGTTGCCGACCTCGACTTGGATGTACGAGGCAACTTTGTAACGTTGCGACGTCAGGCAGGCTGCAGTGCTACGCCTACGGCACGGCAGGGGTGGCTTCTCCGTGGTACATCCCGAGGAACGGGGCGATCAACGCGGCGATCTGCGTGAGCACGAACCATCCGACGGCCAATACCGGCACGGCGGCCAACGCGCCGACAGGGACGGCCGACGCGATCGTCCGCGCGCTGTTGAGCGCGGCGCGTCCCGCGTTGAATATCGTGACCAGGGCTGTCGTGATGGGGAGCAAGACGATCGTCGCTCCGAACAGCAAGAGCAGGATCAGCCCGACGTGCTCGGCAGTCCAGGCGAAAAGGTTGTGCAACCACTCGAGATCGAATGGCGGGTCCATGTCCGGCAGCCCGGTCCCGCGCCACCATCCAGGCCCGAATGTCACCAAGGGGTAGTAGACCACGGCCGCTACCGCTGACAAGATCACCGCAGGCCAACTACTCGACGCGTCCCGCTGCGTTGGGTCCGACGACGACATTGGTGCCTCTTGATCGAGATGGGCTACCGTGAGGAGAACGAAGCGATGATACAGCGCTACCTGCCTCGGGCGCCCTGACATCGAGCTTCTTACACCCAGAAATTGGCCGAGTTGGTGATGCGATCATGTGCAATCGGCATTTCGCCAGGTGGAGTGTTTCGTTCGTGGCTCCCGCCTTCCGTGTTGTCCGCCCGATCGAGTCAGGAGCGTAGCGACGCTACGTGGCATGACGATCTCCAGGTGTGGGACCCAAGAGTTGGGTGGCCGCGAAGGGAGCTTGACGGGTGCAGTCGTTCCTACAGCAGTTGCCGGCGCTGGTCGGAGTGCTCGTCGGCGCGTTGGCCACCTTTGCCGTCACCTCCGCAGCTGAGCGTGCGCGATGGCGCCGAGCCCAGGCTGTTCGTTGGGACGACCGCCGGCTCAGCGCATATGCCGAGTACGCCCACGCGGTCAAGAAGGTGATCTCCCTGTGCGTCCGGATAGCCGCGCATCGGGGTGTTCACCCCTACAACGACCGGCTTTCTCCTGAGGAGGGCATGCCCGCGCTGGTCGCGGCGGAGGAGGAGCGCACGATGAAGTGGGAGGCTGTGCTTCTGCTCGGCACGGACCGTACGGTGGTCGCCGCTCGGGCCTGGCACAACAGCGTGTTCCGTCTGCAGCGTGTCGCGGAGGGGGAACCCATCGAGGGCACGTGGGCAGACGCCTTGGATGCCGTCAGCCGCACCCGGCGGGAATTCTACGAGGTTGCCAAGCAAGATATCGGGATCGCTGTCGGTGACGCACCAGAAAGCTACGAATGGCAACTGGCCAGGTTGACACGCCTCCAGGACGCGTCATAGCCACCGAAATTCTGGCGGTGCACCCCTCATAGGGCATAGCGGCTCGTATTCCACCAATGCCCAGTGACTTTGCGTTACAACCTGCCTGGGTATGAGTCGCTCAAATATTCTCGTCGCAGAGCTAAGCGTCTCGATGCGGGCGGGGGTGCCGTCGACAGCCATTCCTGGAATATCGGTTATGTTCAACCGCTCATCGCCAATACAACTGGTGGTGTGTCGGTAACTTGATGCGTGTGGGCACGGTGAATGGCGCTGGTTAGCGGCTGATTGATTTCAGGTCACCGGTTAGCTTGGGTCACTTTCCGGCGTCGAAGAATGCCCTGGGCGGTACTCGCCGGGCGCAGCGAGATGATCCTGAAGGCGGGCATGTCGGAATTGATACACCCCGCCAGCCTGGCGCAGTACGCCGCGCTGGTGCGCGTCGGCCAGGAATGCCATTAACGTCCACGGTAGCCGCCCGGTCAGTGCCAGCCAGAACCGTGCGATGAGCCATGGGCCCCATGCGGTGCCGAACAGCATCCAGATCGACATGCCGCCGGCGGCGATGACGAGCCAGTTGAGTGCCCACAATCCGTGGCTGTAGGCGACGGCGAACGGCATGCCCGACGCGGGCTCGAAAGCCAGGCCTGTCACCAGCCACAGCACTGTCGAGCTACCGATGCCGAAGGTGAGCCCGTCACGCTGTGCGGTGGCGCGGTCGGCGTGCAGGAATTCCGCCGGGCTTACCGTGTCCGTGGGATCAACCCAGATGCTGAGGGAACGCATCGCCATGGCGACGAGCCCGATACCGGCCCCGATGACCGTGCCGGCCGCGATGCCCAACGGAATGCTGATCGCCAAGCCGCTGATCGTTTGGGCGGCCCACCCAAACAGCAGGCCACAAAGAGCCCAGACGGCGAACCAGATCGGGCCTCGCCAGCTGCGCAGGTGTTGGGCTATGGCCCGAGGGAGGTGCTGGAGCCTGCCGCGGATCTCGAACCGCATCCTGACCGGCGCGGGGCGCAGAGTGCGAAATTGGCCGACGACGACACCGCTGGCCACGCCGGCGAGCAGACCGGCTGCCAGGCTCGCCCGCAACCAGGTGTCGCGCAACGCATCAGGCATCCCGCTCAACAAAGCTGGCAACCCGGTCGTCCACCAGGTCGCCAGAGTGAGCAGGGCGCCGGACAGCACAGCGAACACGACCCGAGGGACGGCCAGCACCAGCCGCCACCAGGCCAGGTCGTAGGTGCCGAGCCGGTCCAGGTGGGCGGCGAGAAAGCCGAACCACCGGCTCACGTCGCGGTTGCTGGAGTAGACGGCGGGGACGAACCTGGCGAGCAGGCGGTCTTCGAGCTCGGTGGCCGACGTGACGCCCAGGAGCTCGGTTGGGTTGGCGTTGGTGTCGCTGAAGATGGCTCGGGCCAGGGCGACTATCAGTGGAGTGGAGAGCACCTCGGACAGGGGCGAGGGCCCGGCGCGCAGGTAGTCCAGGACCGGCTCCCACTTGTTCCGCCCACTATGAACCTTGCGAGTGGTGAGCGGGAGATAGCCGGCCAGATCGGCGATCGTAAGGTCCTCCAGGCGCACCACCGCGGCAGCGGTGAGTACGTCCCCGGATCGCACGGCGGCCGCGTACTCATCGGGACGGCTGGTCAACAACAACCGGTCGCCGGGTCGCAGCCCCAGATTAATCGCGTTGATCGCGTCGACCCGCAGGCCTTCGCTGATCTCGTCGAAACCGTCGAGCACCGGAAGGACGCGGCCGGTGGTGAGCAGCTGGTCGGCAACCGTCGCGCCGCTGGAGTCGCGCTCAGCAAGGATCGGATAGGTGGCGATCAGCTGGTCAACCAGCCAGGCACGCAGCGACTGAGTGCTGGGATCCCAGGAGCCGAGAGAGAAGATCACCGGAACCGGCAGCGGGCGAGTTGCCAGGAAGGTGAGGACAAAGCGCGAAGTGAGGATGGTCTTGCCGGCGCCGGCGCGGCCCAGGACCACCAACCGGCCGGACGGGATCCGGTCGAACGTGTCCACGATGTGATCGCCGTGGCCGTCCAACACGAGCGGGTGCGGCTGGCCGCGAATGGTCTGCCAGTGATCCATCAGGTGCTCCGGGGCGGTGGACCAGCGCACCGGCAGCGGGAACGGATCGTGGATACGGCGGACCTGCTCCTCGGCCTCCCATTGGCAACGCACCGAAATGGCCAGCGCCTCGGCCATCTCATCAAGCCGCTCGGCCAGAGTAAGCACCGCCCGAGCCGGCTGACCCTGGCGGACCGTCACAACAATCGCCAGCACGCTCAGCGGAAGCGTGAAGAGCGTGACCGACATGCTGACAATGCTGGCCAACTTGTCGCCCCGGTCCAAATCACCCTGCGAGAACTGAAGGACCAGCCAGATCGCGAACGCGGTCAGACACACCACGGGGATGACAACGCTAAGCCAGCGCCTGAACGGCACGAGTAACCATCATGCCAGAACGAACTCGACTCCGGCGGCGTTCGACGAGATCAGCCTGCCCTGACCTGACCTAGAGGTCCTAACAAATTATCTTGCGTCTTGCGTGGTGTTGATCCTGGTTGGTAGGACTGTCCGGCGCGCAAAGGGTGAGCAGTTGCCGTGGATTGCGCGGATGTGCTGGGGGAGCGGATTGAGCCGTTGCTGTCGATGATCCAGCGGCGGCAACAGCACCTGAACTCGACCTCGACGCCATCAAGCACGCCGTGGACGAACATCACCTACACGCCGGGCCCGCGCGCACCGTGATATCCATCGCCACTCTCAAGCCCGACCCCGTCGCCCACCAGGCGCACCACGCACTGGACTGGGTCGACCGGTTCGACGGCCTCGACGCCTACAGCAAGCGGCGCCCCAAGCCCCCGCCACCTGGGCCGACCTGCAAACCGAGATCGAGAACATTCCCGGCCATCTCGGTGGCGCCGCGAGCGTCGTCATCACCGGCAGCCTGCGGCGAGCAACCGCCTTCGCCGCCGGCGCGGCCCTGCGCATGGTCACAACACCGACCTCGCCGTCGTACAGCGGGGCGATCTGTGGTCCTCGGACGGCGCCTACGACGCGCCCAGCACGCCAACCGTCACATCTCACGACCTCGGGCTCGGAGCCGACCTCGGTGTCGCCATCGAGATCGCCACACCGATCACGGACGACGTCCTGTCCTTTCTGCGCGATCGCGACCTTCCCGCCGGGCGACTTGTTGCCACTCCATCTGGCGGGCCACGAGACAACGCGGTACGCGGCCCCGCCGACGCATGCGCGCTCGCCGTCGGCATCCGCGACGCCGTACGCCGCGAAGTGCGTGGGTACTCGCGCGTACCCCTATTCCTCGCCGGACCGATGGGCCTTGCCCTACTGCTCGGCCACCGCTGGACCGGGTCGCACCAACAACTGTCTACGAAGACCTACAAGCCGCAGGCTACGAAGCCGCCTTCGCCATCACGGCGTAACAGCGCTGCCGCCGCAGCACCCCACCGAGAGTGACTCCGACGCGGAAACCGGCTCCCAAGATGGCCCACCGAACCTGGCTACAACCGCAGTCGCGCCGAACCCTCAACGACGAACGGTGAACCTGCCGGTCAGGAAGTCGCAGTTCTGTTGGGTGCCCCCGGCAGGATTCGAACCTGCGACCTACCGCTTAGGAGGCGGGCGCTCTATCCCCTGAGCTACGAGGGCGGTGGGGACAGCGTAGCGGGTGGGGGTGGGGTTGGTTGGGGGAGCGGGCGGGATGAGGGGGTTGACATAGATAACGGTGGGGTTAATAGTTGGGAGTGTGGTTAGTGATTTGGACGGGGTGATCGGGGCGCTGGGGGATCCGGTGCGGCGGAGGGTTGTGGAGTTGTTGGGGCAGGGGCCGCGGCGGGCGGGGGAGTTGGCGGCGGCGGTGGGGATGAGTGGGCCGGCGATGAGTCGGCATCTGCGGGTGTTGCGGGCTACCGGGATGGTGGGGGTGGAACTGGTGGAGGGGGATGCGCGGGTGCGGTTGTACCGGCTGAACGCGGAGCCGTTCGTGGCGCTGCGGGCGTGGTTGGACCAGGTGGAGGCGTTCTGGACGGAGCAGTTGGGGGCGTTCAAGCGGCATGCCGAGAGCAAGGGGGAGGCGCGGTGAGGGACGAGGCGGGGGCCGTTGTCGAGGTGGAGGTGGATCCGGCGACCGCGTTCGAGGTGTTCACCGGCGAGACGGCCGCCTGGTGGCATCGCGATCTGTTCCGCGGGCCGGGGGAGTTGCGGTTCGAGCCGGGCGCGGGCGGGCGGTTGCTGCTCAACGGGGAGCGCGAGGTCGGGCGGGTGACGGTGTGGGAGCCGACGCCGCGGCTGGTGTTCAGCTATGGGCCGGCGGGGGCCGAGGTGGAGGTGCGGTTCGAGGCGACGGAGTCCGGCACCCGGGTGGTGCTGCGGCACCGGGGTTGGGCGACGGACGAAGAGGCCGGTGGGCAGTGGGCCGGGGTGCTCGCCGGGTTCGCCCGGCATTCGCTCGAGCGGGCGCTGTTGCGGCGGCTGGGGGAGTTCCTCGACGCGATCGGCGCGGGCGACGTCGAGTTCTTCGAGCGCAACCTCACCGAGGACGCGCTGATGATCTTTCCGGGGCGGGACAACACCTATACCAAGGCCGAGGGTATCGCGGCCATGAGCGATCATCCGCCGTACGTCAAGTACGACATCGCCGAGCCGCGGGTCGTCCACCTTGGTGACGACACGGCGGTGCTGACGCATCGCGCGACGGTGTGGCACAAGGAGATGACCACGCCGAGGCACGTGCGGGTCAGCAGTGTTCTGGTCAAGGTGGACGGTGGCTGGCGGCTCGCGCTGCATCAGTGGACCGAATAGGGAAGGGAGCACCTCGTGCCCGAAGGGCTGGGTTACTTCGTCGTACACGTGCCGGATGCGTTGCGCGCCAAAGAGTTCTACGGTAAGACGCTCGGCTGGCGGACCGGTGACGGCGAGGATCCGAAGGGTTACCACCACATCGAGGGGTCGTCGCCGCACGGCGGGATCAGCGGCGGCGCACGCGAGCCCCGCATCGACGCCAGCTTCCTGGTGCGGGACGCGAAGGCCACGGTCGGCAGGATCCGGGAGCTCGGCGGCAGCGCGCCGGATCCCCGGGAGTACCCGTCGGGCTGGAGCGCGGAGTGCACCGATGACCAGGGTGGCCGGTTCGGAATCTGGCAGCCGTCGGCGGACTACGCGCCCGCGGGCCCGGCGAAGCCGGGCGACGGCGACCTGTTCTACTTCGTGCTCCCCACCGCGGACGACGGGAAGGCGAAGCGGTTCTACGGCGCCCTGCTCGGCTGGGAGTTCACCACGGGCACCCATCCGCGCGGCTGGAACATCGCCAACATCGAGCCGCCGGGCGGGTTGTTCGGCGCCGGCGCGGCCGGGCCGATCTCGGTGTACTTCCAGGTCCCGGACATCGAGGCGGCGGTGGCCGCGGTCCGCGCAGCCGGCGGAACCGCGGACCCGGTGGAGACCAACAAGGTCGGTTGGCATGCCGCGTGCCGGGACGATCAGGGCACACAGTTCTATCTGGGTTCGCTGCGCGATTCGTGACCGGGCACTATTGCCCCGTGGCTGACTGGAAACTGGAGTTCGATCACCTGAGCAAGCGGTACGGCGACGTCCAGGCGCTGCGGGACGCGTCGTTCGACGTCCGGGCCGGCGAGCTGTTCGGCTTCGTGGGCAGCAACGGGGCCGGCAAGACCACGGCGATGCGGATCGCCCTCGGCGTGCTGGCCGCCGATTCTGGCGAGGTGCGGTGGGGTGGCGCGCCGATCAACCTGGAGACCCGGCGGCACATCGGGTACATGCCCGAGGAGCGCGGCCTGTACCCGAAGATGAAGGTCGGCGAGCAGCTGGTCTACCTGGCCCGGCTGCACGGGCTGTCCACCACGGCCGCGCAGCGCGAGGTCGAGGCGTGGACCGAGCGGCTCGGGGTGGCCGCGCGCCGCGACGACGAGGTGCAGAAGCTGAGCCTTGGCAACCAGCAGCGGGTGCAGCTGGCCGCGGCGCTGGTGCACAACCCGAGCATCCTGGTGCTGGACGAGCCGTTCTCCGGCCTCGACCCGGTGGCCGTGGACGTGATGAGCAAGGTGCTGCTGGAGAAGGCGGCCGAGGGCATCCCGGTGGTGTTCTCCAGCCACCAGCTGGATCTGGTGGAGCGGCTCTGCCATCGCGTCGGGATCATCCGCAGTGGACAGATGGTCGCCGTCGGCACGGTGGACGAGCTGCGCGCCGGCGCCACCGTCCGGCTGGTCGTGGACGCCCCGCGGGCCGGCGCCGACTGGGCCGACGCCCTGCCCGGCGTGACGCTGTGCGGCTGGGAGGGCAGCAAGGTGGTGCTCGAGCTGGACCACGGCGCCGACGACCAGCTGGTGCTGCAGACGGCGCTGGCCACGGGGCCGGTCCGCGAGTTCACCCGCCGCCAGCCCTCGCTGACCGAGCTGTTCCGCAACGTGGTCACGGAGAACGATGAGGAGGAGGCGGCGGCATGAGCGGAGCTTGCGGAGCGAACAAACAGCACCGCACCGTCGCCGAGGGACGAGCGAACTTTCGGCTGGGTTCTGCCGGCTGCCGGGCTTGCGAGGTGCTGGCATGAACCTGAGCTCCTGGCAGGCGGTCCGGCTGGTCGCCGCGCGCGAGTTGACGGTTCGGTTGCGCTCCAAGGCTTACCTCATCACCACCGGGGTGACCCTGGTGCTGCTGATCGGGTTCGCCGTGGTGATGCGGCTGGTGTCGGGCGGGGCGGACGCGACGGTCGGCGTCACCGGCGGGACGAGCGCGCTTGAGGTTCCGCTCAAGGCCACCGCGAGCTCGATCAACCAGAGCGTGGACACCAGGCAGGTCCCGGACGAGGCGACCGGACGCGCCCAGGTGGCCGACGGCTCGCTGGACGCGCTGCTGCTCGGCGACGGCCAGCGGATCCGGGTGGTCGTGAAGAAGCAGCTCGACCAGGGCCTGCGCAACGCGCTCAACGTGCTGGCCGGCCAGCTCGCGCTCAACCAGGAGATCGTCCGGCTGGGCGGCGACCCGGCCCAGGTCAACGCCGCGGTCGCCAACGCGAGCGTGGACGTGGAGTCGCTCGAGCCGCCGTACCCGTACCAGCCGCAGCAGCTCGTCCTCGGCATCATCGCCGGGATCCTGATCTACATGTCCCTGCTGATCAACGGCCAGTCCGTGGCCCAGGGTGTGGTGGAGGAGAAGTCCAGCCGGGTGGTCGAGCTGCTGCTCGCGACGATCAGGCCGTGGCAGCTGATGGCCGGCAAGGTGCTGGGCATCGGCCTGGTCGGGCTGATCCAGATGGCCGTGGTCGGGGCGGTCGGGGTGATCGCCGGGCTGGCCGTCGGCGCGCTCACGATCTCGGCGTCGGCGGCGTTCGGGACCGTGGTCTGGCTGGTGGTCTGGTTCCTCCTCGGCTTCCTGATCTACGCGCTGATGCTGGCCGCGGTGGCCGCACTGGTGTCCCGCCAGGAGGACGTCGGCGGGGTGACCGCGCCCGCGATCATGCTGATGGTCCTCGGCTACGTGCTGGGCATCTCGATTCTGCCGTCGGACCCGGGCAACCGGCTCTGCGAGGTGCTGTCGATCATCCCGCTGTTCGCGCCGACGCTGATGCCGATGCGGCTGGCCATGGGTGGCGTCCCGGCGTGGGAGGCGTTCCTCGCGGTGGCGTTGGCGCTGGTCACGATCCCTGCGCTGGTGTGGCTCTCCGGCCGGATCTACCGTAATGCGGTGGTGCGCAGCGGTGCGCGGGTCAAGCTGACCGACGCGCTGCGACCCGCATAGGATACTGTATGCAACTAGATGAGATCTCACCGTGGCGAGCCCTGTGAGGCGGTAGTGATCAAAGTAATGCTGGTGGACGACGAGGACCTCGTCCGCTCGGGACTTCGAACGATCTTGTCGAGCGCAAGCGACATCGAGGTCATCGCCGAGTGCGACGACGGGGTGTACGTCGCCGACCTGGCCCGCCAGCACCGGCCGCACGTGGTGCTGCTCGACATCAGGATGCGCACGACCGACGGGCTGACGGCGCTGCGCCGGCTGCGCGGCCTGCCCGACCCGCCGGCCGTCGCCATGCTCACCACGTTCGACGTCGACGAGTACGTGCAGGAGGCGCTGCGCATCGGCGCCAACGGGTTCCTGCTCAAGGACACCGAGCCGACCCAACTGGTCAAGGCGGTGCGCGACCTCGCCCGCGGCGGAGCGGTGCTCGACCCGAAGGTCGCCGCCCGGGTGCTGTCCGCGGTGGCCGACGGGGCCAGGGCCGCCGAGCCGGCGCGCCGCCTGCTCGCGTCGCTGTCCGAGCGGGAGCGCGAGGTGGTCATGCTGATCGGGCAGGGACTGTCCAATGCGGAGATCGGCAACGCGTTGCACCTGTCCGAGGCCACGGTCAAGGGCTACGTGTCGGCGGTGCTCGGCAAGATCGGTGCGGTGAACCGGGTTCAGGCGGCGCTGGTCGCCTACCGCGGCGGCCTGATCGATTGAACCGCGGGTAGCGAAACGATCACAAGGGCTGGTTATACCCGTCGCGGCGGCGTTACGGTGCCTCGTACTCCGCAGGGAGGAGCGAGCGATGAACGACAAGCTGTCCAGGCGTGACGTGCTCAAGGCGGCCGGGGTTGCCGCGCTGGCCGTCGGAGCGGGAACCGCGTGCGCAAGCGAGGAGGGCGGCGGGCCGGGCGGCGCCAACGTCCCGGCGACCGGCGCGCCCCAGGAGGTCTTCACCGATCCGCGCAGCAAGCTGTCCGGTGAGCTGAAGATCCTGCTGTGGAGCCATTTCGTACCCAGCCACGACCAGTGGTTCGACAAGTTCGCCAAGGACTGGGGCAGCAAGGTCGGCGTGAACGTGACCGTCGACCACGTGGACCAGGCGCAGATCCCCACCCGGATCGCCGCGGAGATCCAGGCCGGGCAGGGGCACGACGTCATCCAGTACATCGCCACGCTGTCCCAGTACGAGCCGAGCGTGCTGGACCTCAAGGACCTCGTCGACGAGGCGAACAACCGGTGGGGCCCGCAGCTGGACCTGTGCCGCAAGTCCAGCTCCAACCCGGCGACCGGCCGGTTCTACGCGTTCTCGCCCGGCTGGGCGCCCGACCCGGGCAACTACCGCAGGTCGCTGTGGGAGCCGGTCGGCTTCCCGAACGGCCCGAGCTCGTGGGACGACCTGCTCAAAGGCGCGGCCGAGATCAAGAAGAGCAAGGGCATCCAGCTCGGCCTCGGCATGTCGCAGGAGATCGACTCGAACATGGTCCTGCGCGCGCTGATGTGGTCCTACGGCGCCTCCGAGCAGGACGAGAACGAGAAGGTGACGCTCAACTCGCCCGAGACCGTGGCCGCCGTCGAGTACATGACCAAGCTGTACAAGGACGCGATGACCCCGGAGGTCTTCTCCTGGAACGCGGCCAGCAACAACCAGGGCCTGGTCGCCGGCAAGCTGTCCTACATCGTCAACTCGATCTCGGCCTGGCGCACCGCCCAGGGCAGCAACCCCACCGTCGCCGACGACGTGTTCTTCGTGCCCGCGCTCAAGGGCCCCAGGGCCGCGCTGCACGCCCAGCACGTGCTCTACAACTGGATCATTCCCAAGCACGCCAAGGGCGTCGACAACGCCAAGGAGTTCCTCCTGCACTACACGGCGAACTTCGCGTCGGCGACGTACAACTCGAAGCTGTACGACTTCTGCGCGTGGGACAACCTGACCCCCAACCGCAAGGCGTGGGTGGAGAACGACCCGTTCGGCGCCAAGCCGGCCGACAAGCTCAAGCTGCTGTCCGACCCGGTTCCGTGGAGCGCCAACATCGGCCACCCCGGCCCGTCCAGCACCGCGATCGGCGAGGTGTTCAACACCTTCATCATCCCCAACATGTTCGCAAGGGCGGCGCGCGGCGAGGCGTCCCCGCAGCAGGCGGTCGCCGACGCCGAGCGGCAGGTGACGGCGATCTTCGACAAGTGGCGCCGCGCCGGGCTCGTCGGCGGCTGAGGCGACGACGTGGCTACCGTTGAGGTTGTCGGGCTCGCCAAGTATTTCGACGGCGGGCAGGTGCACGCGATCGACGGCGTCGATCTGGTCGCCGAGGACCGCGAGTACCTCGTGCTGCTCGGGCCGTCCGGCTGCGGCAAGACCACGCTGCTGCGCACGATCGCCGGCCTCGAGGAGCCGTCCGCCGGCGACGTGCTGATCGACGGGCACGTGGTCACCGGGCTGCCGCCGCGGGCCCGCAAGATCGCGATGGTGTTCCAGAGCTACGCGCTGTATCCACACAAGACGGTGCTGGCCAACATCGTGTTCCCGCTCAAGGCCGCGGGCATGCCGCCGGACGAGCGGGTGCGCAAGGCCCGCAGGGCGGCCGAGATGCTCGGCATCGAGCGGCTGCTCGACCGCAAGCCCCGGCAGCTGTCCGGCGGTGAGCGGCAGCGGGTGGCGCTGGCCCGCGCCCTCGTGCGGGAGCCGCAGGTGTTCCTGCTGGACGAACCGCTGTCCAATTTGGACGCAAAGCTGCGGGCCAGCGCGCGCGACGAGCTCAAGCACTTCCAGGACGAGATCGGCATCACCACGATCTACGTGACCCACGACCAGGTCGAGGCCATGGGCCTGGGTGACCGGATAGCGGTGCTTGCCGACGGCCAGGTGCGCCAGGTCGGCCCGCCGGTGGAGATCTACGACCACCCGGCGGACACCTTCGTCGCCACGTTCATCGGGTCACCGCCGATGAACCTGGTGCCGCGGGACGGCCACCTGGTCGGCTTCCGGCCGGAGCACCTGCTGCCGATCGAGAACGTGCGCTCCGACGACCGGGCCACCATGCCGCTGGCCGTCGACCGGATCGAGTACCTGTCCGGCGACCGGCACGTCTACGGCACGGTGACCAGGATCGGCGAGGAGACGAGGGTCGTGGCCCGCCTACCCTCCACTGTGGACACGCCGATCGTGGCCGGCGAGACGCACGAGTTCGCGGTGCACGGCAGCAAGCTGCGGTTCTTCGCCGCCGGCAGCGGGGTCGCCAGCGCACCGGTGCGGTTGGAGAGCTGACCATGGCCACCGCGACCGAGCAGGCCCAGGCGGCGCGGCGGGAGCCGCCGGTCCGGCCGGGCGCCCGGCGGCGACTGTCCGATCGGGAGGGCGCGCTCGCCTGGACCTTCATGCTGCCCAGCGTGATCTACATCATCGCGCTGGTCGCGCTGCCGTTCGGGCTGGCGATCGCGTTCGCGGTCTCGGACGTCAGCGCCGGCGACCCGTCGTACGACTACGTCGGCATGCTGAACTTCGAGCGCGCCTTCGACGATCCGGTGTTCTGGCGCTCGCTGGGCAACACGCTGATCTTCACCGGCATCTCGATGGTGCTGATCGTGTTGCTCGGCAAGGTGCTGGCGAACATTCTGGTGGCCAACTTCAAGGGCAAGTGGCTGGTGCGATTCCTGGTGCTGCTGCCGTGGACCACGCCGGTGGCACTGTCGTCGATCTCCTGGCTGTGGCTGCTCGACTCGATCTACTCGCCGATCGACTGGGTGCTGCGGCTGTTCGGGTTCCTCGGGCCCAACGACAACATGTACTGGCTCGGGGAGCCCAACCTGGCCATGGGCTCGATCATCGCGGTCCACGTCTGGCGGCTCACCCCGCTCGCCGCGGTCATCATGATCGCCGGGCTGGTGGCGATCCCGAAGGACATCGACGAGGCGGCCAGGGTGGACGGCGCCGGCTACTGGCGGCGGATGTTCGAGATCACCATCCCGATGGTGCTGCCGGTGGTGGCCGTGTCGGCGCTGTTCGGCGCGATCTTCACGTTCACCGACATGGCCGTGGTCCGGGTGCTCACCAGGGGCGGCCCGAACGACTCCACGCAGGTGCTTGCCAGCTGGGCGTTCTACCGCGGGATCGAGGGCGGTGACGTGGCCCAGGGGGCCGCGGTGGCGCTGTTCCTGTTCCCGCTGCTGCTCGCCGCCGCGATCGCCATCCTGCGCGTGGTGCGCCGGATCGAGGTGGGCTGATGGTCATCGAGGAGATCCCCGGCGCCGAGGCCGCGCGCGCGTTGCGCCGCAAGCACCACCGCCAGTACGTCGCGCGGCGGATCGGCGTGTACGTCGCCGCGGTGCTCGCCGCGCTGCTGTGCGCCGGGCCGTTCCTGTGGAGCGCGATCACCTCGTTCAAGCAGAACCGTGACCTGTACGACCCGACCAAGAACCCGTTCATCTTCAACCGGCCGCCGACGCCCGACCACGTCACCTACCTGTTCACCGACACCGCGTACCTGACCTTCGCGTGGAACACGCTGTGGGTTGGCGTGCTGGTCGTGCTGATCACGCTGGTGCTCGGCCTGCCCGCGGCGTACGCGCTGGCCCGGCTGGACCGGCCGTGGTCGGGGCCGCTCGGCATCGGAATCTTCCTGGTCTACCTGGTGCCACCGAGCCTGCTGTTCCTGTCACTGTCCCGGATGGTGGTGGCGATCGGCTTGCAGGACTCCACCTGGTCCCTGGTGCTGGTCTACCCGACGATCACCATCCCGGTGTCGATCTGGCTGCTCATGGGGTTCCTCAAAGGGATTCCGCGGGACATCGAGGAGCAGGCCATGGTGGACGGCTACAGCCGGCTCGGCGCGTTCGTACGCGCCGTGGTGCCGCTGATGTTCCCGGGCATCGTCGCGGTGGTTGTGTTCGCCTTCACGCTCACCGCCAGCGAGTTCATCTACGCGCTGGCGTTCGTGGCACCCACCGACTCGATGCCGGTCAGCACCGGCGTGCCCACCCAGCTGGTCCGCGGCGACGTGTTCTTCTGGCAGTCCCTGCAGGCCGCCACGGTCCTGGTGGCCGTGCCGATCGCGTTCGTGTTCAACCTGTTCCTGGACAAGTTCGTGGCCGGCTTCACCCAGGGCGCGGTCAAGGGCTGAGCTTGCGCACCAGGGTGACGAACGTCAGCGGGTCGGTCCCGATGTCACCGGTGACCGCCCAGCAGCCCTCCGCCGGGAAGTAGACGCCGCTGGCCTGGAAACCGGTGTCGCCGTAACCGTCTGGAACGTCCGCGCGCAGCGGCGGAGCGGCCGCATCGAGCCGGTGCCCGGTGATGGTCAACCGGCCCCGGCCGGCCCGCCACCAGCCCAATTTCCAGCCGATCGCGCCGTCCGCCTCGACGAAGTCCGGGGCGGCCGTGATCACCCCGTCCGGTCCGAGCGCACCCACCCACAGCGTCCCGTTGCCGTGTGAGGTGGCCGACCCGAACAGCGAGCCCGGTGCCACCCCGTCCGGCGGCCGGAACACGCTCGGGTGGGTCACCGGGCAGGCCTCGCCGGGGGCGAGCGTGCTCGGCGGCGCCGGAGTGCTGCTGGCGCTCGAGGTGGGCGCGGGTGCCGCGGCGGGGTCGGCCGAGCAGCCGGCCAGCAGCGCGCCGGCGAGCAGGAGGAGCCGTGCTCTCATGTCCTTGCTACACCGCGGGAAGCCGGGTGGTTCCGTCCGGCGAGTCGCGCCACTGGTCGAACGGGCGGTCCAGCGTCCACTTCTTGCCGTCGTGGGACATGACGCGTTACTCACGTCAGTCCGGAGTGGACAGTGGCTCGAACAGGTCGATGGTCCAGGCGCACATGCGGCGGCAGAGCAGGCGCATGGTCAGGCCGTGCGAGACGACCGGCGCGGTGTCCGGGTGGGTGGGGTCGGACTCGACGTGCTGAGCACCGCGCGCAGCACCGGGGCCGCCCGCGCCTGCCGCCGGCCCAGCTCGGTGAGCCGAAGGGAGTCGGGGATGCGGCAGTGCGCCAACTCGTCCACGTAGCTGAGCTTCTGCGCGTGCCGGAGCAGGATGATCTGCACGGCACTATGTTGCCTTGTGGAACCGTGACCCCGCGAAGGAGCGCTCGCATGATCAAGTATGTCGCCCTGTACCGCAAGCCGGCTGACGCCGCGGACTTCGACGAGAAGTACTTCGGCAGCCACAAGCCGCTGATCGACGCGGTGCCCGGCCTGCTGCGGCAGGAGATCGCCAAGGTGACCCGGACGTTCGTGCCGGGCTTCCTCGGCGAGACCGAGCCATACCTGATCGCCGAGCTGTACTTCGAGTCCAAGGACGCGATGAAGGCGGCCTTCGGCACCCCGGAGTGGCAGGCCTCCGGCGCCAACCTCACCGAGATCGGCGGAATGGAGCTGGTCTGCATGTTCTCGGCAGAAGTGGTGGCGTAACCCAATGACTCCGCGGCCGGCAAGGCGACCACCGAGCGCGCCCGGGCCGAAGGCGCGGGATCGCGGTGGCAGGGCGCCGATGAGCTGGCTGTGCACGGTGAGGGTCGCCAAAGCCCTGCCGGAGCGATCTCGGTCGCGCGCAGGCTTGCGGAAAGGACGGGTGGTGGAATGACGGATCTGATCGTCCGGGAGGTCCGGGAAGAGGACGCCGAGGAGCTGTGGCGGATCCGGCGGATCGCGTTCGGCGGGCCGCGGGAGCCGGAGCCGCGGCCGGGCGGGAACCCGTACTGGCCGCCGGAGGGATTCCGGGGTTGGTGGGGCCTGGTCGCCGAGCTGGACGGCCGCCCGGCCGGCTTCCTGCGCTCCCGGGACTACCGCCAGTTCTTCGGTGGCCGGCCGGTGCCGATGGGCGGGTTGGCCAGCGTCGCGGTCGACCCGTACGCGCGGGGCCGCGGGGTGGCGTCGGCGTTGCTGGACCGCGCGCTTGCCGGGCTGCGCGAGGCCGGCCAGGTGATCTCCGCGCTCTACCCGTCGGCGCCGCCGCTGTACCGCGGCCGGGGTTGGGAGCAGACCGGCGTCTACGAGCGGATGATCCTGCCGCTTGACCTGCTGGCCACGCTGCCCAAGCCGACCGCGCACCGGACCATCCGGCCGGCCCGGCCCGCGGACCTGCCCGCGCTGCACGACCGCTACCTCGCCTTTGCGTCCACAGTGGACGGAATGCTGGACAGGGCGACGGCCGCCTTCCAGCTCGACGAGATCCTCGAGCTGGACATCGTGGACCTCGTGCCCGGGGTGGACGGCATCCGCGGCTACCTGACCGCCGAGCGGCCCGAGGGCGAGCGGCTGATCGTCTACGACCTGATCGCCGACGACGTCGACACGGCCGGCAAGCTGCTGCGGTCGCTGGCCAGCTGGGCCGGTGTCCTTGCCGACGTGTCGCTGCGGGTGGTCGACCCGGCGGTGCGCGACCTGCTGCTGTCCCAGCCGGTGCTGCACGACGTGCGCAACCACCCGTGGATGCTGCGGGTGGTCGACCTTCCCGCCGCGGTGGCCGCCCGCGGCTGGCCGCTGACCGCGCTGATGCGCCCGCTGTCGGTGGACCTCGAGGTGATCGACGAGCACGCCCCGTGGCAGGCCGGCCGGCACCGCATCGTGTTCGACGGCGACGCGGTGTTCTGCGAGCCCGGCGGATCCGGCGCGGTCCGGCTGCACACCAGGGCCCTCGGCCCGTGGTACGCCGGCTCGGCCGACTCCGCGATGCTGCGCCGCGCAGGGCTGCTGGAGGGCGACCTCAAGGCGGCCGCCCTGCTCGACGCCCTCACCGGCGCCCCTCACCCGGTCCGCATGGCGGATTCCTTCTGAGCGGCGCCCCCTTCTCAGGCGGGTCTTAGGACCAGGGGGAACACTGGCGGCATGCGCATCCTCGTTGTCGACGACGATCGGGCCGTGCGGGACTCGCTCCGGCGCTCGCTGGAGTTCAACGGGTACCAGGTCGAGCTGGCCAGCGACGGCCAGCAGGCGCTGGAGGCCGTGGAGTCGGCGCGGCCGGACGCCATGGTGCTCGACGTGATGATGCCGCGGCTGGACGGTCTCGAGGTGTGCCGGCGGCTCCGGGGCACCGGCGACGACCTGCCGATCCTCGTGCTCACCGCGCGCGACCTGGTGTCCGACCGGGTGGCCGGGCTGGACGCGGGGGCCGACGACTACCTGCCCAAGCCGTTCGCCCTCGAGGAGCTGCTCGCCCGCCTGCGGGCGTTGCTGCGCCGCGCGGTTCCCGAGCGGGACGGCGCCGCGCACGCCGCCGCCCCGCTGCGGTTCGCCGACCTCGCGCTGGACCCGGGCACCCGGGAGGTGCGCCGCGGAGACCGGTCGATCAGCCTCACCAGGACCGAGTTCGCGCTGCTGGAGCTGCTGCTGTCGCACCCGAAGCAGGTCCTGACCCGCGGCCGGATCCTGGAGGACGTGTGGGGCTACGACTTTCCCACCTCGGGCAACGCGCTGGAGGTCTACATCGGCTACCTGCGCCGCAAGACCGAGGCGGCCGGTGAGCCCCGGCTGATCCACACCGTCCGCGGCGTCGGGTACGTCCTGCGCGAGACGCCCCCGTGAGCAGAGCTTGCGGAGCGAACCGTCGAACACCGCCCTGTGGCCAAGGGACGAGGCGACAGGGTCGCCATCACCGAGCTTGCGAGGTGATGGAATGACGACGCTGACCCGCTGGGCGGAGGAGCGCCGCCAGCGCTTCTCGCTGCGCACCCGCGTCGCCGTGCTGGCCGCGGTGTGCGTCGCGGGCGCGGTCGCGCTGGTCTCCATCGGCGCGTACGTCACCGTCCGCCAGAGCCTCTACCAGCAGGTGGACGACAACCTCGCCGTGCGGGCGGAGAACGTGCTGCGGAACCCCGACATCGCGGCGACGTCGGATCGCAGCTTCCCGGCGGCCCTGCTGTCCCTGACCGACGTGGAGTTCGCCGTGATCAACGGCGCCGGGGACAACCTGATCGATCTCGGTCAGCGCGAGCCTCCGGTCGGCGTGGACGAGGTCCGGGTGGCGCGGGGACTGATGCGCGACCACATCCGCACCGACTCCCCCACCGACCGCCGGGTGTACGCGGTCCGGTACGGCAACGGCGCCCTGGTCATCGCGCAGCCGCTGGGGCCGACCAGGGACCTGCTGGAGAACCTCGCCGTCGTGCTGGTCGTGATCGGCGCGGCCGGGATCGTGCTGGCCGCCTTGGCCGGAACCGCCGTCGCGCGCGGCAGCCTGCGCCCGGTGCTGCGGCTGACCAGGGCGACCGAGCGGGTGGCCAGAACCGGTGACCTGCGGCCGATCCCGGTCTCCGGGGACGACGAGCTGGCCCGGCTCACGCAGAGCTTCAACACCATGCTCGGCGCGGTCGCCGAGGCGCAGGAGCACCAGCGCCGGCTGGTCGCCGACGCCGGCCACGAGCTGCGCACCCCGCTGACCTCCTTGCGCACCAACCTGGAGCTGCTGCTCGCGGCCGAGGCGCCGAACGCGCCCTCACTGTCCGAACAGGACAAGGCGGAGATCCACCGGGACCTGCGCGCGCAGCTCGACGAGCTGACCACGCTGATCGGCGACCTCGTCGAGCTGGCCCGCGAGGACGCCGAGCAGACCACCTGGGAGCCGGTCGAGCTCAACGAGGTGGTCGAGCAGGCGCTGGACCGGGCCCGGCGGCGCGCCGGCGACGTCCACTTCGACGTGCAGGTCCGGCCGTGGCGGCTGATCGGCGACGGCCCCGCGCTGGAGCGGGCGGTGCTCAACCTGCTGGACAACGCGATCAAGTTCAGCCCGCCGGGCGGCACGGTCCGGGTCCGGCTCGGCGCGACCGGCGACGGGTTCGCCGTGCTCGAGGTGGCCGACCAGGGTCCGGGGATCGCCGACGAGGACCTGCCGCGGGTGTTCGACCGGTTCTACCGCTCGCAGGAGGCGCGCACGCTGCCCGGCTCCGGGCTGGGCCTGGCCATCGTCAAGCAGGCCGCGGTGCGGCACGGCGGTCAGGTGCTCGCCGGCCGGGCGCCGGACGGCGGCGCGCTGTTCACCATGTGGCTGCCGGGCAGCCCGGAATAGCACAAGATTGAGCGTTCGACTGTGTAGTCTTTTGTTCGTGCTAGCCCGGCAGCGTCAGGAGCTGATTCTCGACGAGATTCGCCGCACGGGCGCCGTCCAGGTGCACGCGCTGGTCGGCCGGCTGGGCGTGTCCGACATGACCGTGCGCCGCGACCTCGACGTGCTCGCCAAGCGCGGCCTGGTGGAGAAGGTCTACGGCGGCGCGACGTCGGTCGTGGGGCGCAGCACCGAGGAGCCGGGCTTCGAGGCGAAGTCGGTCCGGGCGCTGCCGCAGAAGGAGGCGATCTGCGCGCGGGCCGCCGGGCTGATCCGGCCGGGCACCGCGATCGGCGTCTCCGCCGGCACGACCACCTGGACGTTCGCCCGGTTCCTCGACGACGTGCCGGAGCTGACCGTGGTCACCAACTCGATCCGGGTGGCCGACGCGCTGCAGCGGTCCGGGCGGACCGACCGCACGGTGGTGCTCACCGGCGGCGTGCGCACCCCGTCGGACGCGCTGGTCGGGCCGGTGGCCGTGCAGACGCTGCGCTCGCTGCACCTGGACGTGGTGTTCCTCGGCGTGCACGGGATGGCCGACGGACCCGGCTTCACCACGCCCAACCTCAACGAGAGCGAGACCGACCGCGCCCTCGTCGAGGCCGGCCGCCGGCTCGTGGTGCTCGCCGACCACACCAAGTGGGGCGTGGTCGGCATCTCCACGATCGCCGACCTGGACGAGGCGCACGTGCTGGTCACCGACGACGGCATCGCCGACGACGCCCGCGAGCTGCTTGCCGACCGGGTCGGTGAGTTGATCATCGCGAGAACCGTTGCCGACAGCGGGGTTTAGCCACGGTGCCGGCTGGCTAATAACCCTCTGGGATTGCACAGGTTGATCTCAGGCGGTTCTCAGCCCACGGCGCCATGGTGGTGACATGACCGAGGACAAGCCGGGCGGGGTTCCCAACGAGCCGGCTCCGGGGGAGCGTGTGCTGTTCGGCTCCGCGTTCGCGGGAAGCTCCGACCAGCCGGGCGCCACGTCGGGGTACCAGCTGCCGCCGCAGTACCAGCCGCCGACCTATCAGCAGATTCCCCCGCAGCCCGGGCCGGAGCCGGGCCGCAGGGGCGGTGGGATCGTCGCCGGGGTGACCGTGCTCGCGCTGCTCGTCGGGGGAGCAGCGGGAGCCGCAGGCGGCTACCTGGTGGCCGACTCCCGCACGGCCGGTCCCGCCGCGCCCAACGCGCTCAACCAGGCGCCGCCGGCCCGGCAGACCGGGGCGGCCCCGGCCGGGTCGGTCGAGGCCGCGGCCGAGCGGGTGCTGCCCAGCGTCGTCCAGCTGCAGGTGCAGAGTCGGTCCTCGGCAGGGGAGGGTTCCGGCTTCGCGATCAGCTCGGACGGGTTGATCGTCACCAACAACCACGTGGTCGAGGGCGCGGCGCAGGGCGGTCAGATCGTGGCCGTGTTCCAGGACGGCAAGACGGCACGGGCCACGATCGTCGGCCGCGACCCCAACTCGGACGTGGCCGTGGTCAAGGCGCAGGGCGTCAGCGGCGTGCCGGTCGTCGAGCTCGGCCGCTCCGACGACCTGCGGATCGGCCAGGGCGTGGTGGCGATCGGCTCGCCGTTCGAGCTCAGCGGCACGGTCACGTCCGGCATCATCAGCTCGCTGCACCGGCCCACCAGGGCCGGCGGCGACCGGGGCGACCAGGCCACGGTGCTCGACGCGATCCAGACCGACGCCGCGATCAACCCGGGCAACTCCGGCGGCCCGCTGATCGATCTGCAGGGCCGCGTGGTGGGCATCAACTCGGCCATCTACAGCCCGCGCGCCTCCGGCGAGGGCGCCGGCTCGGTCGGCATCGGCTTCGCCATTCCGATCGACCAGGCTCGGCGCACCGCCGACGAGATCGTCAAGACCGGCAAGGCCACCCAGACCGTCCTCGGCGTCAGCGTCAACGACAACCCGCAGGGCGGCGCCCGCATCATGAGCGTCACCCCGGACGGGCCCGCCGCCAAGGCCGGCCTCAAGGAGGGCGACGTCGTCACCCGATTGGACGATCGCCGGATCGACACATCGGACGCCCTCGTCGCCGCCGTTCGCGCACACGCACCGGGCGACTCGGTCAAATTGGTCCTGGCCGACGGATCCCGGACCGTTGACGTAATTCTTGCTGGACAACCGGTCGAACCGAACTGAGGATTAAGACGCTCGGCCGCAGGAGGCGGCCGAGACCAACCCCGGCTCGATGCCCCCGAGCCGGCAGAGCTCCAGGCGGGGCTCTAAAGCGGAGCCGCACGCGGACGGTTTCACCCCTCGCCCGCCCGCGTGCGGCTCCCTGTCAGTCCGGCGATGAGCACGCCGAGCCAGACCACCCCGAGGGTGATCAGAAGGCGGGGAACATAGTCGGCGTCGTGCAGGCCGGGGTTGGCCGGAACCCCTACCGGCCGCCACAGCAAGGGAATCGCGAGCAGCGCGAGCACTCCGCTGAGCACCCCGCCGACCGCCACCGGCGCCCGCCACGCGCGCGGCAGCCCGCGGGCGATCAGCAGGCCGGCGACACCCACCGCCGGCGCGAGGATCGCGTCGTGGGCGACCGGCCCGCCGACGAACCAGGCCAGCGCCTGCAGGCCGTCCCGGGCCGAGGCCGTGGCGAAGTCCCAGGCCAGCCAGGCGCCCCAGGCCAGCGCGGTCAGCCCGGCGACGGCGAACAGCGTCCTCATCGGGCCTCCAGCCGGCGCACCCACTTGGTCTGCAGCACGCCTGGCCGGTTCGGCGCGATGATCCGGCACGGGAACCCGTGGTCCAGCCCGAGCACCTCGCCGTTGAGCCGCAACGCCAGCAGCGTCCGCGGGTCGGCGGTGTGCTCGACGGGCAGCACGCTGGTGGCGTACAAACCGTTGCGCTCCAAGGAGGTCACCCGAACCTCCGCGCCCCGCAGGCCGGGCAGGTCGGCGACGCGCACCCCGGTCCAGGTCGCCGACTGGCTCCAGCCCTCGACGCAGGCGATCGGCAGCTCGGCCGTGACCTGGGGCAGCGCGGCCAGATCGTCCAGCGTGAGGCTGGTTGTCCCTTGTGGGGTAACGACTTCCAAGCGCCAGCCGGGATCGCGTGCGGTGTCGAGCACGCCGGCCGCCTCGGCCGACCGGTTGACCGGGAGGCCCTGCGGACCGTTGCCCGTGCGCCAGGACAGCGGGGAGACGTTGCGCAGCAAGGGAACCGTGGCACCCGCGGTCACCACGACCGCGCCGCCGGCCGCCAGCCACGTGGTGCGCAGGAAGGCGCGCCGGGACAGCGCGCCCGCGCCTGCGGGCTCGGGACCCGGCCGGGTCAGGCCGCGGCGGATCACCGGCAGCTTCACCGCGACGTGCAGCAGCACCGATCCGATCGCGACCCAGGCGACCGCGTAGTGCGCGGTGGGGAAGTAGAAGCCCCACAGGTAGTTCTGCGCCGAGTTGAGGATGCCGGTGGCCAGCTCGAAGAACGCCGCCCCGGACAGCACCAGGATCGACGCCCGCTCCAGCGCGTGCGGCAGCGAGCGCACCACCGGCCGGCCGAACAGTCTGGGGTAGACGCTCCAGAGCTTGGCCAGCAGCAAGGGGATCGCGGCCACTCCGGCGAGCACGTGCAGACCCTGGTTGATCCGGTACAGGTTCACCGGACGGCTGGGCCAGAAGAACCACGACGGCGGGTGCTGGATGGCGTGGCTGATCAGCCCGGTGAGGAAGCAGACGGCGAACGCGATGCCCAGCCACAGCCCGACCCGGGACGCGACCCGCTCGTCGTGCGCGGCGCCGCGGAAGTCGGACTCCTTGGGAACGCGGGGAATCATGACCGGCCCAGCTCGGTGAACCAGCGCTGGCCGTGCGCGCGCACCCACCGGGTGGACATACCGGCCGCCGCGGCCGTCTCCGCGATGGCGTCGGCGCCCAGCCGGGCCCACGGGAACCACTCGTCGTCGCCGGCCACCCGGACCCGGTCTAGCCGCAGGCCCACGCCCGGCGCGTCGAGCTCGACAAGGGCCGTGCCGTCGGAGCGCAGCAGCTCGCCGAGCCGGCGCAGCAGCCGCACCGGATCGCCGCCGATGCCGATGTTGCCGTCGGCCAGCAGGGCGTGCCGCCACCGGCCCGCGCCGGGCACCCGGTCGAACACGTCCCGGCGGATCGCCGGCGCGCCGCGTGCGACCGTGAGCCGCACGGCGACCGGCGAGACGTCCACGCCGAGCGCGACCACACCCCGGCGGACAAGTGCGCAGGTGAGCCGTCCCGGCCCGCAGCCGACGTCCAGGGTCGGCCCGGTGCAGCGGCCCAGCAGCAGCTCGTCGCCACCCTCCGGCTCGGACCGCCAGCGGTTGACCGGGAGCACGATCAGTTCTCCGGTGGCCAACTCCAGCCAGCAGGTGTGGCCGAGCAGGCCCGGTTCGAACGCGGTGCGCCTCATGCCCGCGCTCCCGACGGCACGCCGCACCGCGCCACCTCGGCGGCGAACCGGCCGCCGGGCACCGATGCCGCAACGGCGTCGGCATCGGCCATGGTGTCTACATCGGACAGCTCGGGCAGCGGGCGCACGGACAGGCCCGCCGCGGCGAGCGCCGACCGCGTGCGTTCCCCGGTGTCCGAACGCGACATCGGCACCGAGCGGAGCACCCGGGCGTCGGCGGGCGAGCGCAGCCCGACGGCCCACCAGCCGCCGTCGGTGGCCGGGCCGAGCACGGCGTCCACACCCGGCGCGTGCAGCCGGTCGATCGACTCGGCCAGCAGGGCGGGGCTCACCTGCGGGGTGTCCATCCCGATCTGCAGCACCGACCGTCCCAACGGGACGACGTCGGCGTGCGCGTTGGCCAGCCGGTCGGCGAAGTCGTTGCCGCGCTGGGGAATGACGGTGCACGCGGCCAGCGCCGCGGCCAGCTCGCCGGCCAGCTCGGCGCGGGCCGGGTCGCCGACCATGGCCACCACGGGTACCACGCCCGGGGTAGCCAGCACGGCGTCGAGCGTGTCCAGCAGCGCGGCCGCGGCGATCCTGGCCGCCCGCCGCGCGCCGACCGCGGGGCTCAGCCGGGTCTTGGCCAACCCGGCGACCGGTGCCTTGGCGACCACCAGCAGGACGGTCACCGCAGCACCCCGGCCATGTCCCGGACCGCGCGTAGGGTGCCGCGCACCGAGCCGGAGACCTTGGATCTCGTCCCCGCGGTACGCGGCCGGTACGCGACGTCCAGCTCGACCACCGGCCAGCGCGCGGCGGCGGCACGCAGCAGCAGCTCGAGCGGGTAGCCGAAGGCACGGTCGCGCACGCCGAGCTCGAGCAGGTCGACCCGGCGGGCGGCGCGCATCGGCGCGATGTCCGACACGTGCAGCCCGCGCCGGCGCAGAATCGTTGCCAGCACGAGGTTTCCGGCCCTTGCGTGCCACGGCCACACCCCCCGCCCGACCGGCACCCGGCGGCCGACCGCGAGCCGGGCAAGGCCACCGGCGACCGGCGCGACCAGCTCGGGCAGCTCACCCGGGTCGAGCGAGCCGTCCGCGTCGAGGAAGCAGACGATCTCCGTGCCGGCCCGCTCAAGACCGGTGTGCACCGCGGCCCCGTACCCCCGGCGCGGCTCGTGCACCACCGTCGCCCCGTGCGCGGCCGCGATCTCCGGCGAACCGTCGGTGGATCCGTTGTCCACCACGATCGCCCGGTACCCGGCCGGCAGCGCGGCCAGCACCCCCGGCAATGCGGCTGCCTCGTCCAGACAGGGCAGCACCACGTCCACGTGATCCATACGGCCACGCTAGGTCCACGGCGGACACTCGCAGAACCGTTGCGGCGCTTACCAAAATATGACGAGTCCGCAGTCATTACGGAGTTCTGACAGAACGCCGCGCCGTTGAGCGAAGCCCGCCGGACCGGGCTACCGTCCGCTGGTGTCCCTCCTGTCCACCCGGCCGGTCGAGGCCGCAGCGCGCCCGAAGCGGGAGCGTCGCGCCGACCTGATCGCCGGCGGCGCCGCGCTCGGTCTGGTCGCGATCGCCGCCGCGGTAGGGCTCGTCCTCGACGTCACGCTGCACGGCGATCCGCACTTTCCCGGCGCGGCCGACACCTTCGGCGAGTGGCCGATCCTCGGCGAGCTTGCGCCACACGTCGGACCCGGCACCCCGCCGGCCATCATGATCGCGGTGGCGGCGGTGGCCTGGGGCCCCGGCCTTGCCGCGCGGCTGTCCTGGCGCGTGGCCCTGGCCGCCGGGTACCTGCTGGCCGTGGCGTGGACGTTCGCCCTTGTCCTGGTGGACGGCTGGCGGCGCGGGGCGGCCGGGCAGCTCAGCTCGCCGGACGAGTACCTCGCCGCGGTGCCGGGGATCACCGACATCCCGGCGATGCTGCGCACGTTCTCCGGCCGCATCCTGGACTGGCAGCCGGACTCGTGGATCACCCACGTGGCCGGGCATCCGCCGGGCGCGACGCTGGTTTTCGTGTGGCTGGACCGGATCGGGCTGTCCGGCGGCGGGTGGGCGGCCGTGGTCTGCATCCTGGTGGGCGGCGCGGCCGCGGTGGCCGTCCCGGTGACCGTCTCCGCGCTCGGCGGCCGCGACCTGGCTCGGGCCGCGCTGCCGTTCGTGGCGCTGCTGCCCGGCGCGGTCTGGCTCGGCGTCTCGGCCGACGCCCTGTTCACCGGGGTCACCGCGACCGGTGTGGCCCTGCTGGCGCTCGGTGCGAGCGCGCTGCGGGACGGGCGGCGGCGCGGAGTCGCCGGTTGCGTCGCCGGCGGGGTGCTGCTCGGCTTCGGGATCTTCCTGTCCTACGGCCTGATCCTGATCGGCTCGATCGCGCTGGCCGTCGTCTTGGCCGTCCGGAGCCGGGCGGCGTTCGTGCTGGCGGTGCTCGGCGCGCTCGCCGTGGTGGCGGCGTTCGCGCTGGCCGGGTTCTGGTGGCTGGACGGATACCGGCTCGTCGTCGAGCGGTACTACCAGGGCATCGCCAACGCGCGCCCGTACCACTACTGGGTATGGGCCGACCTCGCCTGCCTGGTGCTGGCCACGGGTCCCGCGGCGGCGGCCGGACTGCGGCGGGCGGCGCCGCGCCTGACCGCGGGACTACCCGGCGGGCGGGCGGTCGACGACACTTATCCGGTGCTCGCCGTGGTCCGCGGCGCGGCGCTGGCCGTGCTCGCCGCGACCGTCTCCGGCCTGTCCAAGGCGGAGGTGGAGCGGATCTGGCTACCCTTCGCGGTCTGGCTGGTGGCCGCGGCCGCCCTGCTCCCGGCCACCACCAGGCGGGGCTGGCTCGCCGCGGGAGCGGCCGTCGCCCTGGTAATGAACCACGTCCTGCTCACAAACTGGTGATGGCATGACCCGAGTGCTCGTCGTCGACGACGACCTGACCGTGCGCGACGTCGTCCGCAGGTACCTGGAGCTCGACGGGCACCAGGTCGCCCTGGCCGACAACGGGGAGGACGCGCTGCGCTGGATCGGCGAGAACCATCCGGACCTGGTGGTGCTCGACCTGATGCTGCCGGGCATCGACGGGCTGGAGGTGTGCCGGCGGCTGCGGCAGCACAGCACGATCCCGGTGGTCATGCTGACCGCGCTTGGCGAGGAGGAGAACCGGATCGCCGGCCTGCAGCTCGGCGCGGACGACTACGTCTCCAAGCCGTTCAGCCCGCGCGAGCTGGCGCTGCGGGTGTCGTCGGTGCTGCGCCGCGCCAGCGCGAAGCCACCCATGGCCGGTCCGCGTCGGCTGGTCGACGGCGACCTGGCCGTCGACGTCGCCGCGCACCGGGCCAGCCTGCGCGGCGCCGAGCTGGCGCTGACCACCCGCGAGTTCGACCTGCTGCTGTTCTTCATGTCGCACCCGGGCGAGGCCTTCACCCGGGAGCAGCTGCTGGAAAAGGTGTGGGGCTGGGACTTCGGCGACCAGTCCACTGTGACCGTCCATGTGCGACGGTTGCGCGAGAAGATCGAGAAGACCCCCGCGAAGCCGAGCCGGATCGTCACCGTGTGGGGATTGGGGTACCGCTATGAACGCGCTGGCTGAGCAGCAGCCCGGGGTGATCGAGTCGGACGAGCCGCTGAGCGCGATGCTGCTGCACGCCTGGCACATGCTGCCGTTCGTGCTGGCCCTGACGGCGCCGGTGATCGCGCTCGGGGTGGGGCTGCTTTACCTGCTGCGCAAGGGATCGCTGGCCACCAGCATGACCCTGCTCGTGCTCATCCCGGTGGCCGCGACGGTCTCCGGGGTGCTCGGCGTCAGCGGCTTCATGTTCAACACCACGCTGACCACCATGCTGCTGGTCTGCCTGATGACCGCGCTGATCACCGTGCCGGTGGCGGTGCTGCTCGGCCGGATCATCGCCCGGCGCAGCGTCTGGGAACGGGAGGCGCGCGACCGCGAGCGGACCGCCGAGGCCTCGCGCCGGGAGCTGGTCGCCTGGATCAGCCATGACCTGCGCACCCCGCTGGCCGGCATCCGGGCCATGGCCGAGGCGCTGGCCGACGGGGTGGTCTCCGCGCCCAGGGACGTGGCCTTCTACGCCCACCGGATCGGCAACGAGACCAGGCGGCTGTCCGGCATGGTGGACGACCTGTTCGAGCTGTCCCGGATCACCGCGGGCGCGTTGCAGCTGACGATGTCCGCCGTGCCGCTGCAGGACGTGGTCGCCGACGCCCTCGTGGCGCAAACCCCGGTGGCGCAGCGCAAGCGGGTCACGGTGCGGGCCAACGCCGAGACCTGGCCGGTGGTGCTCGGCAGCGACCCCGAGCTCGCCCGGATCGTGCGCAACCTGGTGTCCAACGCGATCCGGCACACCCCGCCGGACGGCACGGTCGCCGTGCAGATCGGGGTGGACGGCGGCGAGGCCGTGCTGGCCGTCGAGGACGGTTGCGGCGGCATCCCGGAGCACGAGCTGTCCCGCGTGTTCGACGTGGCCTACCGCGGCACCTCCGCCCGCACCCCGGCCACCGGCCGCGACGAGCCGGCCAGCGCCGGCCTCGGCCTGGCCATCGCCAAGGGTCTGGTCGAGGCCCACCGCGGCCGCATCGGCGCGCACAACCACGGCCCCGGCTGCCGGTTCGAGGTCCGGCTGCCCCTCGCCCCCGTCTGAGCCGCGGTCAGCCGAGCGCGGCGGGCTCGCGCAGCGGGTCGGTGGCGAACGCCGCCACGCCGTCGGCGAACCGGACGGCGGCGCGGAAGCCGAGCAGGCTGCGGGCGTTGGCGGGGTCGGCGACCACGTGCCGCACGTCGCCGGGGCGGGCGCCGCCGACCACCCGCGGCTCGGGCCCGCCGCACGCGGCGGCCAGCGCCGCGGCCAGCTCGCCGACCGTGTGCGGCTCGCCGGAGCAGATGTTGACCGGGATCATCGACCCCGGCACGCCGGCCGTCTCCACGGCGAGCACGTTGGCCGCCGCCACGTCCGACACGTGCACGAAGTCGCGGCGCTGCCGGCCGTCCTCGAGCACGACGGGCGCCTCCCCGCGCCGCAGGGCCGACCGGAACAGCGACGCCACCCCCGCGTACGGGGTGTCGCGCGGCATCCGGGGCCCGTACACGTTGTGGTAGCGCAGCGCCCACACCTCGCCGCCGGTCTGCCGCGCCCATGCCGACGCCAGGTGCTCCTTGGCCGCCTTGGTCGCCGCGTACGTGCTGCGCGGGTCGATCGGCGCGTCCTCGGCAACGAGCCCCGGCGACAGCTCGGCGCCGCACCGGGGGCACCGCGGCTCGAACCGCCCGGCCTCGATGTCCTCGGCCTGCCGGGGCGCGGCCCGCACCACGCCGTGCGCCGGGCACGCGTACCGCCCCTCGCCGTAGACGACCATCGACGAGGCCAGCACCAGCCGGCCGATCCCGGCCGCGTGCATGGCCGACAGCAGCACGGCGGTGCCGTAGTCGTTGTGCCGCACGTACTCCGGCGCGTCGGACGGGTCGAGCCCGTGCCCCACCATGGCGGCCTGGTGGCACACCGCGTCCACTCCGCGCAGCACGCCGGCGAGCAGGTCGGGGTCGCGAAGATCGCCGACGATCAGCTCGTGCCGGTCGCTCCACTCCGGAGCCGCCGTCCCGTGCGCCTTGGGCAGCAGGTTGTCCAGCAGCACCGGATGATGTCCGCGGTCGGCAAGGGCGTCGGCGGCGTGCGAGCCGATGAACCCGGCCCCACCCGTGACCAGCACACGCATGCCGACGACGCTAGGCCGCCGGTGTTGATCGTGCCGAGACCCGGTTGCGTGCCGTCATCGAACCGTCAGATTCGCCGAGTTCGGCGGGCCGCTACGGTGGGCGGCATGGAACGCAGCGCGCAGCGGCTCGGCCGGGCTCTGATCGTGATCGTGGACGACAAGGTGGCGCATGGGGAGCACGACGACACGGTCGGCCCGCTGGTCGTCGAGCTGCTTGAGGAGGCGGGCTTCATCGTCGACGGCGTGGTGTCGGTCGCGGGGGAGACGGTGGACATCCGCAACGCCCTGAACACCGCGGTGATCGGCGGCGCCGACCTCGTGGTGACCGTCGGCGGCACCGGCGTGTCCCCTCGGGACGTCACCCCGGACGCCACCCAGGGCGTGCTCGACCGCCCCATCCCGGGCATCGCCGAGGCCCTGCGCTCGTCCGGCCTTGCCGCCGGCGCGGTCGACGCCGGCATCTCCCGCGGCCTGGTCGGCGTCTCGGGCAGCACGCTCGTGGTCAACCTCGCCGGCTCCCGCGCGGCCGTGCGCGACGGCATGGCCACCCTGTCCTCGCTGGTGCCCTACGTCATCGGCGAGTTGTCCGGTTTGGACGAGATGAGCCGGTGACCGACGAGCCCGCCCGCCCCCGGCCGCGGCCGCGCCGCCCCGACCTCGACGAGATCTTCGGCGAGGTGCTCCCGACCACCACCTCCGACGAGCGCGACCCCGAGCCACCCCGCTCCGACGACGACTGGTACGAACAGAATCGCCCGCCCCATCACGGCGCCTGACCCCGGGTCTGCTGCTGGCGCAGCAGATCCCTGATCTCGGTGAGCAGCTCGACGTCGGTCGGCTCTGGCGGCGGCGGCTCCTCGCCACGCCGCCGGCGCTCGAGGACCTTCCGCACCGGCATCATGATCATGAAGTAGACCACCGCCGCGATGATCAGAAAGTTGATCAACGCGGTGAGCACCGCGCCGAAGTCCAGCACGCTCTTGTCATTGCTCTCGATAAGCTTCACGGCCAACCCGATCTCACGATTCCCGCCGAACGAGGCGATCAGCGGGTTGATCAGGCTGTTCGCCACGGAGTTCACGACCGCCGTGAACGCATTGCCGATGATCACGGCCACGGCAAGGTCGATCACATTGCCGCGCATGATGAATTCCTTGAAGCCCTTGAGCACGGACACCGCACGCTCCTCCGCTTCGGGGGTGGGGACCTACGGGAGGGTAACGGTCGCCGCCGAACCGCGGACGCCCTAACTCTTGCTATATAGACTTATGCTCCGTGCCCCGCTCCCGGCGCCCCTCGGCGCAGACCACGGCGGTGCTCCTCGCCCTCGCGGCTTCCCCGACCACCTGGCGCTACGGCTACGAACTGTGCCAACAACTCGTCCTCAAAGCCGGCTCCATGTACCCGATCCTGACGCGGCTGGCCGACCGCGGCCTACTGGAGACCGCGTGGGAGACCGACGCCCCACCCGGCCGGCCGCCCCGGCATCTCTACCGGCTGACCGACCCCGGCCGGGCCCTGGCCGCGGAGCTGACGACCGACCGCGGCACCGCCAGGGCCCGGCCGCACCCACGGCTGAAGGACCCATGACCCCGCTCGCTTCGGAACCGGCGCCCGCCAAGCCAACCTAACCTGCCACCCCACCTCGCGCCCCAAGGCCAACCGGCAGCGGCCGCCGCAACCGACCATCCACCCCACCCCGCGCCCCACCCGGAGCCGCCAGTCGCCACCGCAACCCGACCATCCACCCCACCCCCGGAACCGGTGCCCGCCAAGGCAACCCGACCACCCGCCTAAACCCTGCGCCCCGCCCCGGACCGGCGGCCCGTCGCCGCAACCCGACCACCCGCCTAAACCACCGCCCCACCCGCCGACCGGTGCCCGCCAAGGCAACCTGACCACCCACCCAAACCCGCGCCCACCCTTGGAACTGAGCTTCCCCCGCCAAGGCAACCCGACCATCCACCCCACCC
>NZ_DASZCQ010000050.1:0-3606 GCF_035942955.1 Actinophytocola sp.
GGCGGCGTCGTCCTCGTTGGCATGCTCGGCCTCCGCCGGATCCGGCACGGCGGGACCGCGCGGCGGGATCTGGTCGGCCCTGGCCGGGTCGACGCGCCACAGCGAGCCGTCGGCCGCCGCGACCAGGGTGGCCAGCATCGACACGTAGGCCGTGGTGATCTGGAACTCCTCCTGCGCTTCGTCCACACTGGACAGCTCGAGCAGCATCGAGGCCGCGCCGAGGGTTCCGTAAGCGTTGCGGGCGATGCCCGGGTGGTCGGTGCCCGGGTACTGCGAAACGCCGGCGCCCACCGCCCTGGTCAGCACGTCGTAGTTGAACGCGGTCACCTGCTTGGACCGCGTCACCGCGTCCGCCGGAGCGGTCGGGACGGACGGCCAGAAGATCGAGGTGGTGATCGGCCGGCCGTCGGGGAACTGGAACCGGCCCTGCATGTGGTAGTCGATCACGATGGCCGGGCGCATCGCCCGGAACGTGCGCTGGATCGCGGCCGCCTCGGGAACCGGGTTGTCCTCGGGCGCCATGTCCGGGTTGTGGTAGCGGTTGATGTCGTAGCCCTGGCCACGCTGCCCGAACTCCGGATCCGCGTCCGGATCGAAGTTGTAGCGCCAGTTCCGCGCGTGCCCGTCCGGGTTGGCCCGCACGATGACACCCAGCGTCACCTGGCTGAGCAGCCGGCGGTGCCACGGCGTGCTCGGCACCCCGAGTGTCCACAGTGCACGGACGGCGGCCGGCGTGCCGAGCGGCTCGTTGCCGTGCTGCTGGGTGATGTACAGGATGCGGACCGGGCCGTGCCCGACCGTCGCGAAGTGGATCGGCCGGCCCTCGTTGCTGGTGCCGACGCTGCGCACGTCGACCCGGCCCCGGCTGGCCCGCTCCAGCAGATTGAGCACCTGCGCAAGGCGCTCGTTGCTGATGTCACCACCGACCAGCCCGGCAGGCGGCGCGTTCTCCTCCGGTGTCGCCTGCGCCGGCGCGGCCAGTAGTGCGGCGGCCGCCACGGCGGCGGTGAGAATGCCCAACAGACGTCGGATATGCATGACTGCGGCCCCTTTGCCTCGTCAACCCCCCGCCACCTACGTTAGGTCCCGGCGCAAGAGACGCCCGGCCTAGGCTGATCGGGTGATCCTGAACCTGCCTTCGCCGTGCGTGGTGGTGCTGGTCGGGCCGGGCGCCTCCGGCAAGACGACCTGGGCACAGGCCCACTTCCCGGCCGACACCATCGTGTCCAGCGACCGGCTGCGCGCGCTGGCCGGCGCCGGCGAGGACGACATCGCGGCCAGCACCGACGCCTTCGCGCTGCTCGAGCAGATCGTGGCGGTGCGGCTGCGGCGCCGGCTGACCACCGTGATCGACACGCTGGGCCTGGACACCGACCGCAGGCTGGCCTGGCTGGAGCTGGCCCGCCGGCACGACCTGCCGTGCGTGGCGGTCGCGTTCGACACCCCGGCCGCCGAGTGCCGGGCGCGCAACCGCGGTCGCGCCAAGCGGATCCCGGCCGACGCGCTGACCGCGCAGCTGCGCGCCTGGCGCCGGGTCCGCGACCTGCTCGGTACCGAGGGATACGCCGAAGTCCTTGCCCCGCAACCGGTTCGCGTGGTGCCGGCGGCGTTCGTCACGTCGTCGCGGGCCGCGGAACGCCAGCGGGAGCGGCCGACCGGGCTGCGGTTCGGGCTGCACCTGTCCACGTTCACGTTCACCGGCGGCACGCCCGCGACCGCCGAGCGGCTGCGCGAGATCGCCGCGGCCGCCGAGGACGCCGGCTTCGACGCGATCTACGTGATGGATCACTTCCGGCAGATCCCGCAGATCGGCCGGGCCTGGGAGAACTTCCTGGAGAGCTACACGACGCTGGCCTACCTCGCCGCGTGCACCACGCGGGCCAGGCTGGGCGCGCTGGTCACCGGCGTGACGTACCGCAACGTCGCGCACCTCGGCAAGATCGTCGCCACGCTGGACGTGCTCAGCGGCGGCCGGGCCGTGTGCGGCCTCGGCCTCGCCTGGTTCGCCGCCGAGCACGCCGCCTACGGCTGGGACTTTCCGCCCGTCGACCGGCGGTACGCGCTGCTGGAGGACGCGCTGCGGCTGCTGCCGCTGCTGTGGGGGCCTGGCAGCCCCGCGTTCGAGGGCCGGGTCCTGTCCGTGCCCGAGGCCGCCTGCTACCCGCGCCCGCTGCAGGAGCACGTCCCGATCATCCTGGGCGGCGGGGGAGAGCGGCGCACGCTGCGGCTCGCCGCGCGGCACGCCGACGCCGCCAACGTGCTCGGCGACCTGGACACCGTGCGGCACAAGGCAGCGGTGCTGCGCGCGCACTGCGCCGAGGCCGGCCGCGAGCCCATCGAGCTGACCCACCTGTGCACCGCGCTGGTCGGCGCCGACGACCGCGAGGTCGCCGCCCTCGTCGACCGGCTGCGCTCGCCCCGCCAGGACCCGGCCCGGTACGCCGCCGCGATGCACGCCGGCACCGTCGACGACCACGTCGGGCGGTTCCGCGAGCTGGCCGAGGCGGGCGTCGCCGAGGTCATGGTGCGGCTGCCCGACCTGACCGACGCCGAGCCGCTGGCCCGGCTGGCCAAGGTGATCTCGGCGTTCCGGTGAGTGGAGCGTGCGGAGCGAACCATCAGGCACTACCTGCGCCGAGGAACGGGGCGGCAGGGTGTCCGTCACCGAGCTTGCGAGGTGATGTCGTGACCTCTCATGGCACCTGCGCCGACACCTTCTTGGGCACGCACATCCGCCAGGCCTCGGTGACCAGCTCGCGCATCTCCTGCTCGTCGATCTCGGACAGCCAGACCTGCACCCAGTGGTAGCGCAGGTCGGACTTCCCCGGCAGGTGGAACTTCTCCGGCGCGCTGGCGATCAGCGCGTCCCGCTCCTCCTTGGGAAACCCGAACCCCATGATCGTCTCGTCCCGGGACAGCGCCACGAAGACGATCTGCCCGACCCGGAACTTGATCCGGTCGCGCACCAGGGCCTCGTACGCCCGGGGCAGCGACAGCGCCACGGCCCGGATCTGCTCGACGGTCACCACGCCGTGACATTAACCGCCGGGTCCGACACTTCGGACGCAGATGGCCGGCAGCGGGCCAAGCACCTCGGCGAATTTCGCTCGGGGCTGAACGATCGATGCGTGCTTGAGTGCCGCTCATGTGCCCCTCAGGCACGTCTCCGCATGCTGACGATGGGAACGAAGATCGGACGGAGGATCGGTACTGGTGACTGCGGAAGCGGGCGCCCCAGGCCCGTCGATCAAGCTGGACCGGGTGGTGATCCGGTTCGCCGGTGACTCGGGCGACGGCATGCAGCTGACCGGTGACCGGTTCACGTCCGAAGCGGCCGCGTTCGGTAATGATCTGGCTACGCTGCCGAACTTTCCGGCCGAGATCCGGGCTCCCGCCGGGACGTTGCCCGGTGTGTCGAGCTTCCAGCTGCACTTCGCCGATCACGACATTCTGACTCCGGGTGATCGTCCGGACGTGCTGGTGGTGATGAACCCGGCCGCGCTCAAGGCGAACATCGCGGACCTGCCGGCCGGCGGCACGGTGATCGTCAACACCGACGAGTTCACCAAGCGCAACCTGACCAAGGTCGGCTACACCGCCGATCCA
>NZ_DASZCQ010000051.1:0-23308 GCF_035942955.1 Actinophytocola sp.
GGGGGGGGGGGGGGGGGGGTGGGTGTCGTGGGTGGTCGGCTGACGACAAGGGCAGGGGCTCGTTCCTCGCCCCTGCCCTTGTCGTCGTGTGGCGGCCGCCCTCGCCAAAGATCGGTCGACCCCAGCGACACTTCCAGCGACACCTTCGAAATTCGACCTAGCCGCCGATCAGCTGGCCGACCCGTAGGGAGGCGGCGAGCGCGTCGGGGTTTCCGGTGCGGTTGAAGACTTCCGCGGCCGTGTCGGTGAACTTGATGACGTGCTCGTCGCCGTTGGCGGCGGCCCGGTCGAGCACCTCGGCGACCGGGTCGTCGGCGTTGGGCGCCTCGGGCAGCGCCTCGCGGGGGGCGCCCGCCACCGGGGCGTAGGTGGAGATGATCGCCGCGCTTGCCGCCCAGGCCGCGGTCAGGCTGGGCGGCCACAGCTCGCGGGGCAGCGCCGGCAGCGTGTGCAGCACCGCGTTGGGCGCCGTGGCCGTGTGCACCAGCAGCACCGGGCTGCCGTGGCCGTGCGTCAGGTACTTCAGCGTGGCGGCGTCGACCAGATCGGCCAGCCGGTCGCGGGCGTCGTCCGGGTCGGCGGGCGGGCGCAGCGCCGCCAGGGAGCGGGAGAAGCTCGGCAGCGCACCGAGTTGGCCGAACCGCTCGGCGAGCACGCCGGACTGGTCGGGGATGCGCGGCACCGACTCGAGGGCGTCGGCGGGCTCCAGCGAACCGGCCAGCTCGGCGAACCCGGGCACGGCCGTCGACCGGGCCGCCCACCAGCCGAGCCCGTGGGCCAGCTCGGTGACCGAGGCCAGGCTCTCGTCGCCGGCCAGCAGCGTGCGCACCGCGTGGCTGACCCGGATCACGCCGTGCGTCGCGCCGGCGACGATCCCGGGCAGCAGCCGCGGCCACCAGGTGGCCAGCACCTCGCGCCAGGGCCGCTCGCGCACCTGGGCGCCGAAGTAGCCGACCCAGTCGCCGACCCGGCCGAAGTCGCTCAGCGCCTCGCGCCAGTTCGCGTCGGTGATCGGTTCGGTCGGCCCCGGCAGCTTGTCCAGCCGGCCGATGTACGCGTCGACCCACGCCGGCACCTGCTCCTCGCGGCCCCGCCGTACCAGGACCTCGGCGGCCATCGGGCCGTGGTTGGACAGGTTCCCGCCCCACTCCGGACCGGTGCTGTGCAGCCGGTGGTAGGCCTCGTCCAGGATCGCGTTCATATATCGACGTTAACCTTTCGCGGTCAGTCCGGCAGTAGCGGCATCTCAAGGCCGGGGTCGCGGCCGAGCAGCACGGCGCGGGTGATCGCGGACTTGCCGAACCGGTCGGCCACCCGGTCGACCACCGCGTCCAGCTCGGTCCGGCTGCGCGCGTCGAACGGCAGCGTCAGCTGGATGGCGCCGCTGTTGTCCAGGTTGGCCACCGAGATCCCGAGCAGGGTCAGGCCCTGCCGGTCGATCAGCGGCTTGGCCGTGGCCACCAGCGCGCGCACCGCGGCGAGGACGTGCTCGGAGGCCGAGGTGGACCAGGGCAGCGTGTGCGAGCGGGTGGCCCGGGAGAAGTCGTCGAAGCGCAGCCGCAGCACGACCGTGCGGCCGGTCCGGCCGGCGGTGCGCATCCGCCGGGTGACGCGGTCGACGAGGGTCACCAGGATGGCGTCGATCTCCTCGGCCGACTTGGGCTGGCCGGCGCGGCCCATGGCCCGCTGCGCGCCCATCGAGCCGCGGCGGCGGCCCACCTGCACCGGCCGGGGGTCGAGGTTGTGCGCCAGCGCGTGCAGGTGCCGGCCGCCGGCCCGGCCGAGCATGGCGACCAGCGAGGACTCGGCGAGCCTGGCGACGTCGCCGACGGTCAGGATGCCGCGCTTGGTGAGCTTCTCGGCGGTCACCTCGCCGACCCCCCACAGCCGGTCGACCGGAAGCGGGTGCAGGAACGCCAGCTCCCGGTCGGGCGGCACGACGAGCAGCCCGTCCGGCTTGGCCACCCGGCTGGCCACCTTGGCCAGGAACTTGGTGCGCGCCACCCCGACCGTGATCGGCAGGCCGACCTGCTCGCGCACGTCGCGCCGCAGCCGCACGGCGATCTCGGTTGGCGTGCCGGACACCCGCCGCAGGCCGGCCACGTCCAGGAAGGCCTCGTCGATCGACAGCCCCTCGACGATCGGGGTGGTGTTGCGGAAGACCTCGAACACCGCCTTGCTCGCCTCGGAGTAGGCCGACATCCGCGGCCGCACCACGATCGCGTGCGGGCACAGCCGGCGCGCCTGCCGGCCGCCCATCGCGGTGCGCACGCCGAACGCCCTGGCCTCGTAGCTGGCCGCCAGCACCACGCCGCCGCCGACGATCACCGGCTTGCCGCGCAGCCCGGGATCGTCGCGCTGCTCGACCGACGCGTAGAACGAGTCGAGGTCGGCGTGCAAGATCGTGGCCTCGGTCCGCCGGACTCTCACGAACATATGTTCGCATCGACCGCCGACAGAAATCCCCGGCAAACCTCTTGACCGATAAGGAACGAAGTTCTTGTAGCACGACGTCGATGAGTGCGTCTCAGCTTCGACGTCTTAGTGAGAGCAGTCCTACGAAGTGAAGGGGAGCACCATGAGCGCCACGATCATCCCGCTGAGCCACCGGGACCGCGCCATCCTCCGGGCCGTCGCCGCGGGCCGTTGCCAGATCTCCGGCGGTGCCTGCGCCGCGCTCACCGTCGACGGCCTGAGCTGCTGCGACCAGTTCGTCGGCGTCCGGCTGACCGAGGCGGGCCTGATCGCCGCACCCGGTCGGGAGCCGGAACCCGCGCGGTTGACCGAGTCCGGCCGGGCGGTGCTGGCCGCCGCATGATCACGACGTGTGCGCCACGAGCGCCGTGATCACCACGTCCCAGGTCGGCCTCGGCGGGTAGTCGTGCCCGACTCCATCCAGCGTGAGGAGTTGGGCACCGGGAATCTCGCGCGCCAGCGCCTCGCCGTGGGGATGGGGAAACAGGGGATCCTCCGTCCCGTGGATCACCAGCGTCGGCGCGGTGATCTCGCTCGGGCGCGGGTTCACCGGCTCGACCGCGCTGTCGTCGAGCACCCAGTGGTTGGTCTGGCTCGACTCGATGTCGACCGTGCGGTCGACGATGCGGGCCATGAGCTCCCGCAACTCGGCCTCGTCGTCGCGGACCGATCCGGCGTACGGGCGCAGGTTTGTGAGCAGGTGCTCGATCACGGCCGCCCGGTCCGACCAGTCCGGTGGCGCCGGCTCGGCCGCGAACACCGCCTTCATCCGGTCCGACATCGGCGGCAGGTCGGCCGTGGCGTGCGACCCGGCGAAGGTGGTGGAGATCAGCGTGAGCGAGGCGACCCGATCCGGGTGCTCGGCGGCCAGGACCTGACCCAGCCCGCCGCCGGAGGAGACACCCACCAGATGCGCGCGGGCCAGGCCGAGCGTGTCGAGCAGGCCGATGGCGTCGTCGACCAGATCGCGGCTGGTGTACGGCGGTGCGCCCGGCGGGTAGCTGACCGAACGCCCGGTGTCGCGGCTGTCGTACCTGATCACGAACCTGGCGTCGGCGGCCAGCCGCTGGCAGAACTCCGCGCGCCAGTAGTCCATCGAGGCGGCGTTGCCGTTGAGGAGCAGGATCGCGGGATCGGCCGGGTCGCCGAAGGTCTCCATGCACAGGTCCACCCCGTTGACCCGGACGATCTTCTCGTTGCCCACGTTGCCCTCCTGGCACACTGTCCCGGCATAGACGTCTTCCTGGAGACCGAGCGGCTGGTGTTGCGCCGGCTCACCGAGTCCGATGTGGACAACCTGGTTGAGCTGGACGGCGACCCGGCGGTCATGCGCTTTCTCACCAACGGCCGGCCCACCCCGCGCGAGGTGGTCGAGCGGGAGCTGCTGCCGAGGCTACTGCGCGAGTACGACATTAACGGCGGCCTCGGCACCTGGGCCGCGGTGGAGAGGTCCTCCGGGGCGTTCCTCGGCTGGTTCGAGCTGCGGCCGCGCGACGGCGACCGCACCGACGTCGAGCTGGGCTACCGGCTGCGCGCCGCGGCCTGGGGCAGGGGGTACGCCACCGAGGGCTCGAGAGCACTGATCGCCAAGGCGTTCACCGATCTCGGAGTGGAGCGGGTGTGGGCCGAGACGATGGCCGTCAACACCCGGTCCCGCCGGGTGATGGAGCGGTCCGGCCTGCGCCACGTCCGGACCTTCCACGTGGACTTCGACGATCCCATCCCCGGCACCGAGCACGGCGAGGTCGAGTACGAATTGCTGCGGCGCGACTGGGAACGAGTGGCCGGAGACGCTTGACCTTGGAGTGGGGTCCGGGGTTTAGCGTCGTGGTGTGACTGTCACGAGTGAGCGGGCCGGGTTGCGGGTCGCGCAGGTGGCCGAGGCCGTGGGGGTGCGGCCGGACACGATCCGGTACTACGAGCGGGCGGGGTTGCTGCCCGCGCCGCCGCGGACGGCGGCGGGGTACCGGATGTATCCGGCCGACGTGGTGGACCGGTTGCGGTTCATCCAGGGGTGCCAGCGGCTCGGGTTGACGTTGCGGGAGATCGCCGAGCTGCTCGCGGTGCGCGACACCGGGGTCTGCCCGTGCGAGCCGGCCGAGCAGCTGCTGCGCCGGCACATCGAGGAGCTGGACCGGGAGCTGACCCGGCTGGCCGGGTTGCGCGGGGACCTGGTGCGGATTCTCGGTGAGCTGCCCGACGGCCGGTGCTTCGACGTGGACCCGGACATCTGGTGTCCACCGGTCGACCGGGAGGGGAGGTGAGGACCGTGACGTACGCGCCGCCGGACGGGTGTGACTGCGACTGCTGCTAGTCGCGACCCGAGGTGATCGTCGGTGTGGCGCCCACCGACGACTCACCGACGGTCTCCCGCCACCGCCCGATCGCGGCGTACGACACGAGGAACAGGGTGCAGGCGTTGAGGATGTGCCACAGGAAGTGGGTTCCGGTGGGCATCCCCGAGCACACCGTGTGGTCGATCGTGCGAAACGTCAGCGAGACCGCGAAGACCGCGCCGGCGAGGGCGAAGGGCCGCCAGTGCGGGACGCGGTCGGCGTGCCTGGAGCGGTAGAGGATCGCGGCCAGGACGAACAGGCCGAGCAGGGCGGACAGGTACATGCCGGGGCCGCGGAACAGCTGGCCAAGCGTGAGCGCGACGGCGGCGGTGAACGCCAGGAACGCCGGCGCGGCCAGCCAGGCCCGGCGCCACGGGGCGGTCCAGAACAGCCTGATGAACAGGACGATGTAGTACAGCAGGAAGATCGCGATGAAGCCGCTGTCCAGCGCCGCGCCCCAGCGCGTGGCGGTGGTGTGGAACGCGGAGCTGCCCAGGAAGATCAACCCGATCAGCCCGGCCAGGGCGTGCAGGCTCGCGGCGGGCCGGCCGGTGGCCATGGCCGCCGAGCGGGCCAGCAGCCAGACGGCCACCGCGGCGACCAGGAAGGCCAGGTTGCTGACCGCGTTGAGCGGCTCGCCCCAGAAGCCGGGCGCGAGCCGCTCGCAGTACGCGTCCACGTAGTCGTCCACGGATCCATGCTGGCACGGCGGTTGACACTCGGGGAGCCATCCACCAGGGTGAATGTAAACGGTTACATTCCCCGGGAGGTGACCCGATGCAACGACGCAGGGGTGCGGTCACGGCGCTGGCCGTGGTGACCGCGCTGGCGGTGGTGGGGTGTGGCCGGGACAGTGCCGGTGGGGGCGGCGAGACGGCCCGGCCGGTGGACCAGGGCACGGCCAAGGGGGAGATCACCGTCTGGGCCATGGGCACCGAGGGGGAGAAGCTGTCGGTGCTGGCTAGGGACTTCGAGGCGGCCAACCCGGAAGCGAAGGTCACCGTCACCGCGATCCCGTGGGACGCCGCGCGCGACAAGATCGCGACGGCGATCGCCGGGCGGCAGACGCCGGACGTCAGCCTGATCGGCACCACCAACATGGCCGAGTTCGCCCGGTCGGGCGCGCTGGACCCGACCCCGTCCGTGATCGACGGCGGGCAGTTCTTCAGCGGAGCGGCGCAGACCACGGTGGTCAACGGCACGTCCTACGGCGTGCCCTGGTACGTCGAGACCAGGCTGCTCTACTACCGCACCGACCTGGCGCAGCGGGCCGGCGCCGCCCCGCCGACCAACTGGTCGGAGCTGACCGCGTTCGCCACGGCCATGAAGGAGAAGTCGGGCGCGAAGTGGGGGCTCAACCTGCAGGCCGGCGGCAAGGGGACCTGGCAGACGTTCATGCCGTTCGCCTGGCAGGCCGGCGCCTCGATCACCGACGAGGGCGGCACGAAGTTCACTTTGGACAGTCCGGAGATGGTCAAGGCGTTGGAGTACTACAAGACCTTCTTCGCCGGGCAGCTCTCACCGGACGCCCTGCTGCGGCCGGGCGAGCTCGAGCAGGGCTTCATCGACGGGTCGTTCGGCGCGTTCTTCTCCGGGCCGTGGCACATCGGGCTGATCAAGGAGCAGGGCGGCGCGGCGATGGACGGCAAGTGGGCGGTGGCCAGGATGCCGCGCGACAAGGCCGGCACCTCGTTCGTCGGCGGCGGTGACCTCGCCGTATTCAAGGACGCCAAGAACCGGGACGCCGCCTGGAAGTTCGTGCAGTACCTGACCCGGCCCGAGGTCCAGGTGAAGTGGTACACCGAGGTCGGCGACCTGCCGTCGGTCAAGAGCGCTTGGCAGGACCCGAAGCTGTCCGCCGACCCGCTGCTCAAGACGTTCGGCGAGCAGCTCGACGAGGCCAAGTCGCCGCCGGCCATCGCCACCTGGGAGCAGGTCGCGACGGTGATCGACACGGAGATCGAGAAGGTGGTCAAGGGCGTCAGCTCGCCGGCCGACTCGGCCAAGGCCATGCAGGCGCAGGCCACCTCGATCGGCACCGGCCTGTAGACAGCCGTGTTTGCGCCTGACGTCGCCGTGTTGGCGTCGTGCGCGGCCAACACGGCGACGTGAGCGGCCAACACGCCGGGAAGGAGACCCGTGGTCGCTGAGGCTATTCCGGTGCGCCGCCGGGCGGTCCGGAGGCCGATGAGCCTCCGGACCCGCCGGGCGCTCGCCGCGTGGGGGTTCGCGCTGCCGTTCCTCGCGGTCTTCGCGGCGTTCATGGCCGGCCCGGTGGTCGCCTCGCTGGCGATGAGCTTCACCGACCTGCGCGGCACGGATCTGCGGAACCCGCTCAACGTCAACCTCATCGGGTTCGACAACTACGTCCGGCTGTTCGGCGACGAGGTGTTCCGCCAGGCGCTGACCAACACGGCGGTGTTCGTGCTCGGCAGCGTGCCGCTGACGATCGTCTCCGCGCTCGCCGTCGCGCTCGCGCTCAACCGCGGCATCACCCGGCTGCGCACGTTCTTCCGGGTCGGCTACTACCTTCCCGTGGTCACCAGTATCGTCGCGGTGGCGGTGGTGTGGCGGTTCCTGCTGCAGCCGGACACCGGGCTGCTCAACAGTCTACTTCGGACGATCGGGATCGCCGGCCCGCACTGGCTGGACGACCCGGCGCTGGCCATGCTGTCGATCATCGTGCTGACCGCCTGGCGCGGCATGGGTTTCATGATGGTGGTCTTCATTGCCGGGCTGCAGGCGATCCCGCGCGACGTGTACGAGGCCGCGGAGATCGACGGGGCGGGCCGGTGGGCGCGGTTCCGGTTCGTCACGCTGCCGATGCTGCGCCCCACGATGCTCTTCGCCGTCGTGGTCACCAGCATCGGCCAGCTGCAGTTCATCGAGGAGCCGTTCGTGATGACCCGCGGCGGCCCGCTGAACTCCACCCTCTCGGTGTCGATGGACGTGTACGCCCAGTTCGGGTTCGGCAACTACGGCTACGCGAGCGCGATGAGCTACATGCTGTTCGTGGTGATCGTCGCGCTGACCGTGGTGTGGTTCCGGCTGTTGAGGTCGCGATGATCACCGGCCGCCGCGTTCTCTACGTCGTCCTGTCGATCGGGCTGATCGGCTTCGCCGGGCCGTTCGTCTGGATGGTGCTGTCGGCCTTCAAGCCGGAGAGCGAGCTGCGCCGGGTGCCGTCGACGTGGCTGCCGGAGACCGTCACCCTTGACAACTTCCGGGCCATCTTCGTCGGGCTGGACTTCCCGACCTACTTCACCAACTCGGTGCTCGTCGCGGCGGCCGTGACGCTGGGGAACCTGGCGCTGTGCTCGATGCTCGGCTACGTCCTCGCGAAGATCGACTTTCCGGGCCGGCGGGTGCTGTTCCTGCTGGTGGTCGGCACGCTGATGGTCCCGGCGATGGTCACCTTCGTGCCGCAGTTCGTGCTGGTGAGCCAGTTCGGGTTGGTCAACACCTACCCCGGGCTGATCCTGCCGTTGCTCGCGCTGGCCGGCCCGCTCGGTGTCTTCCTGATGCGCCAGTACATCTCCGAGCTGCCGGACGAGCTGATCGACTCCGCGCGGATCGACGGCGCCGGCGAGCTGCAGATCTTCCTGCGCATCATCCTTCCGCTGGCCAAACCCGCGCTGGCCACGCTGACCATCGTCACGTTCCTCGGCGCCTGGAACAACTTCCTCATTCCACTTGTGATGGCGCAGACCGAGGACATGTACACGATGCCGGTGGCGCTGGCGCTGTACTCGGTCGGCCAGAACTCCACCCGGTTCGGCCTGCTGCTGGCCGGCGCCGTCGTGGTCGTCGTGCCCGTGCTCGTCATCTTCGTCGTCCTGCAGCGGTACTTCGTGCAGGGCATCGCCACGACCGGATTCAGGTAGGAGCCAACGATGTCGTTACGCCTGCTCACGATCGCGGCCACGGTGCTGGCCCTTGCCACCCCGGTCGCGGCGACCGCCGACCGCGGCCCGCTCGACCGGTACGCGGCCGACACCTGGCGGTCGATGGCCGCGATGGTCAACCCGGAGACCGGGCTGCCGAGCGACAACATCGACGGCGCACTGGATCCGGCCTCCCGGGCGCGGTACACCTCGCCCACCAACGTGGGGATGTACCTGTGGGCCACGGTGAGCGCCCGCCACCTCGGGCTGATCAGGGCGCGGGAGGCCGCCGACCGCGTCGAGCGGGTCCTCGCCACGCTGGCCCGGCTGCCCCGGCACGCCGACTCCGGCCAGTTCTACAACTGGTATGACCCGGCCACCGGGGAGAAGCTGCGGGTCTGGCCGGTGGACGGCAGCACCGTGTTCCCCTTCCTGTCCAGTGTGGACAACGGCTGGCTGGCCAGCGGGCTGCTGGTCGCGGCCAACGACCAACCCGCGCTCGCCGGCCGGGCCTGGGCTTTGTTGTCCACAATGGACTTCGGATTCTACTACGACCCCGCGGCGCGCGGCCCGGACTTCCCGGCCGGGCTGATCCGCGGCGGCTTCTGGGACGAGGCGCCGCCGGGCTGCTCGGTGCTGGACAACTACCGGAACCGGGGCCCGGACGTCTGGTACACCTGCCACCACTACGGCGCGTTCAACACCGAGCCGCGCATCGCCAGCTACCTCGGGATCGCGCTCGGCCAGATCCCGGCGGCGCACTACTTCGCCGGCTGGCGGACCTTCCCGGACACCTGCGACTGGTCCTGGCAGGAGCAGAAGCCGGTCGGCCACGGGGCGACCCACCTCGGCGTCCCGGTGTTCGAGGGAACCTACGGCTACCGGGGCGTGCGCCTGGTGCCGACCTGGGGCGGCAGCATGTTCGAGGCGCTGATGGTGCCGCTGGTGGTGCCGGAGGAGACCTGGGGCCCGCGCAGCTGGGGGCGCAACCACCCGCTGTACGTGCGGGCGCAGATCGAGCACGGCCTGGCCGACGCCCGGTACGGCTACTGGGGATTCTCCCCGTCGAACAACCCGGCCGGCGGGTACCGCGAGTGGGGCGTGGACGCGATCGGCATGGACGCGCCGGGCTACACCTCCGACGTGCAGCGCACCTCGGTCGACTTCGGCTTCGCGGGCTGCCCGGACCGGCCGCCGGTGCCGCCGCCGGCCTCGTACGGCGAGGGCGTGGTGACCCCGCACGCGTCGTTCCTCGCGCTGCGCTACGCGCCGGACGCCGCGCTGGCAAACCTGGCCAAGCTGCGCCGCGACTTCGACGCGTACGGGCCGGGCGGCTTCTACGACGCGATCAACGTCAGCACCGGTGCGGTGTCCCGCGCCTACCTCGCGCTTGATCAGGGCATGGTGCTGGCGGCCGCCGCCAACGCGCTGCGCGGCGACGTGCTGCGCCGCGCGTTCACCAGGGGTCCGGTGTCGGCGCTGCGCCCGCTGCTGGCGATGGAGGACTGGTCGGATGTCCGAAGTGGATAGCGCGGCGCGGGCCGACTGGGAAGCGCGGATCGGCCGTCGCCGGACCGGTGACGCGCGGTCGGTTCTGGCCGCTCCCAAGGAGGTTCGGGCGCGGCCGGGGCGTGGTCAGGTCACGGTGGACTGGCGGCCGGTGCCGGGCGCCGTGGGATACCTGGTCTTTCGCGCCGACTCGGCGGACGGCCCGTTCGAGGTCATCGATCACCGCGGTGGCGACGTGCTTGCCGTGCCGCATCCGCCCTACGCCGACACCACCGGGGAGCCCGGCCGGACCTACCACTACGCGGTGGCCGCGATCGCCGACGTCGACGCGCCCGGGACGCGCAGCGCGCCGGCCGCCGCCGCGTCCACAGTGGACGATGTAGAACCCGTGGTGCGGATCGGGGTGCGGGCCGACCGGGTGACCGGCACGCGGCACCGGCCGTGGCGCAAGGTGATCGGCTCGGAGCACCTGAGCCACGTGCTGAGCACCGACACCACCGGCCGGCGGCCGATCGGCGCGGAGCTGGTGGAGGCGCTTCGCTTGGCGCACACCGAGCTGGGGATCCAGGCGGTGCGGGCGCACGCCATCCTCTGCGACGACCTCGGCGTGTACCGGGAGGTCCGCGGGCGGCCGGTGTTCGACTTCTCCGGCGTCGACCGGGTCTACGACCGGGTGCTGGAGTGCGGGCTGCGGCCGATCGTCGAGCTGTCGTTCATGCCGCGCGATCTGGCAAGGGACCCGTCGAAGACCGTCTTCGAGTACGGGGCGATCGTCTCGCCGCCCCGGCGCTGGGACCGCTGGGCCGAGCTGGTGCGCAAGCTCGTCCGGCACCTGGTCGACCGCTACGGGCTGGCCGAGGTGCGCGACCACTGGGCGTTCGAGGTGTGGAACGAGGCCAACCTCGAGGTGTTCTGGGCGGGCACCCGGGAGGAGTACCTGCGCCTCTACGACATCACCGCCCGCGCGGTGAAGGAGGTCGACGCCGGGTTGCGGGTCGGGGGTCCGGCGTCGGCCGCCGCCGGCTGGCTCGGCGACCTGCTGCGGCACCTCGACGAGTCCGGCGCGCCGATCGACTTCCTGTCCACGCACACCTACGGCAGCCCGCCGCTCGACCTGCGCCCGCTGTGCCAGCGGCACGGCCGGCCGGGCCTCGAGCTGCTGTGGACCGAGTGGGGCACCACCCCGACCCACTTCAACCCGATCGGCGATGACGCGTTCGCCGCGGCGTTCCTGCTGCGCGGCATGCATTCCGCGGCCGGGCGCATCGACGGGCTTGCGCACTGGGTGCTGTCCGACCACTTCGAGGAGCTCGGCCGGCCGCCGCGGCTGTTCCACGGCGGTTTCGGGCTGCTCACCGTCGGAAACCTGCGCAAGCCGCGATACTGGGCGATGGCGCTCGCCGAGCGGCTCGGCGACGAGGAGCTCGCCGTCGAGCTGGCCGGCGACGGCGCCGGCAGCCTGATCGACGCCTGGGCCGCCCGGCGCGGGGACGGCACGATCGGCGTGCTCGTCTGGAACCTGGGGCTGTACCAGGACGCCGCGGGCGGCGACGCCGCGCTCGACCGGGTGGTGGAGCTGCGGATCGAGGGGCTGCCCGCCGGGGAGCACCGGGTGCGGCACTACCGGGTGGACCGCACGCACTCCAACATCCAGCGGGTATGGGAGTCGCTCGGCGGCGGGGACTGGCCCACCGCCGAGCAGTGGGAGATCCTGCGCGCCCGCAACGTTGTCTCCGAGCTCGAGCCACCGACCGTGCTGACCGGTGGGGTCGTAAGCTTTTCCCTGCCCATGCCGGGCGTTTCCTACCTAGAGCTCACATGACCGAGAAGACTCCGACCGTGCACGACGTGGCGCGGCGCGCCGGGGTGTCGACCGCCACCGTGTCGCGCGCGTTGAGCAACAGCGCCAAACTGCAACCGGCCACGCTGCAGCGGGTGCAGCGGGCCATCGAGGAGCTGGGCTACCTGCCCAACGGCGCGGCGCGCGGGCTGACCTCGCGCCGCACCAGGGTGCTCGCCCTGTGCTTCCTTGATCTCGGCGACCCCGAGTCCGACGCCGGCGACGACGCGATGCTCTACATCGACGGCGTGGTACGGGGAATGGAGCGCGCCGCCCGCGAACGCGGCTATGCCATCCTGATCGGCGCCGTCCAGGACCCGGACGCCGCCCTTGATCTCGCGGTATCCCTTGCCAGCCGCTCCGACGGCATCGTGCTGCTCGGCCAGGCCGCCCCCACGTCGGCCATCCAGCGGTTGAAGCGGCTGCCGGTGGTGGTCGTCGCCGGCCGCTGCGAGGACGACCAGGGCCGGATCGACCAGGTCCGGGTCGACAACGCCGGCGGCATCACCGCCCTTGTCCGCCACCTGGTCGACGCGCACGGCCACCGCGACCTGCTCTACCTCGGCGGCCCCGCGGATTCCCCCGACGCCGCCGAACGCCTCGACGCCTTCCTTGCGGTTGCCGGTGATCGTGCCCGGAAACCGTGGTCCGGCGACTTCACCCAGCACGCCGGCCTCGTCGCCGCCCGCGCGCTCACCGACCTGCCCGACGCCATCGTCTGCGCCAACGACCAGATGGCCATCGGTATGATCGCCGGCCTGCGCGAGCGCGGCATCCGGGTGCCGGAGGACGTCGCCGTGGTCGGCTTCGACGGCATCGACCTCGGCCGCCACATCCAACCCGCCCTCACCACCGTCCGCCAACCCATGCAACCCATCGGCGCCGCCGCCGTCACCCTCCTCGAACGCCGCCTGCACACCCCCGACCGTCCCCCGACGGATCTCCGGCTCCCCACCCAACTCCAGATCCGCGCCAGCTGCGGCTGTCCACAGTAGACAGTGCGACGGCGTGGAGCACTAGTGGATCTTTGGCCGGTGCGGGAAGTCGGCGCGGGTCTATGCTGCTTCTGCGGATCGCGGCCAGTCTCTTGGAGGGACGATGACGGAGATTCAGCGCTACCTTGCCGAAGAGGTCGCCGAGGACCTCGCCGACGGAATCATCGGCCGAAGGGAAGCGGTGCGCCGCCTCGGCCTGCTCGGCGTGACCGGTGCGGCGGCCACCGGGCTGCTGGCCGCGTTCGCGGGCAAGGCGGCCGCGGCCGAGCCGGAAGGCACGGCCGATCAGTCCGGCGGGCGCGGCGCATCGGAAACGAGCTGGGCGCCCGTCCCCCGCGAGTCGATCACCTTCGCCGGGCCCCGGGTGCCGCTGCTGGCCGCATGGGCGCCCGCCGCCAAGCCCCGCGGCGGCGTGCTCGTCATCCACGAGAACCGAGGACTCAACGAGCACATCCGCACGGTCGCCGGCCGGCTCGCCGCCAGCGGCTACTCCGCGCTGGCGTTGGACCTGCTGTCCGAGGAAGGTGGCACCGGGGCGTTCCCTGGCGAGGCCGAGGTGGCGGCCGCGCTGGCCCAGATCCCACCGGAACGCTTCGTCGCCGACATGAAAGCCAGCCTGACCGAGCTCAGGCGCCGCGTGCGCGGCAAGAAGCTGGTCGCGATCGGGTTCTGCTTCGGCGGCGCCATGGTGTGGCGCCTGCTCACCTCCAACGAGCCGCGCCTGGCCGCGGGCGCTCCCTTCTACGGCCCCTTCCCCGAGGGCGGCAGCTTCGAGGGCTCCCGCGCCGCCGTGCTCGGCGTCTATGGCGGACTCGACGCACGCGTCAACGCGACCCGCCCCGCGGCCAAGGCGGCACTCGAGGCGGCCAGGCTGAAGCACGAGCTCCTCACCTTCACCGAAGCCGACCACGCCTTCTTCAACGACACCGGCGCCCGCTTCAACCCCCACGCCGCCACCGAGGCCTGGCGCCGGGCCCTGAACTGGTTCGACAGCGTCGAAGACCGCCACGACGACTAGATCGATCGTTCTGAGCACGCCCCGGCAGCCGCGGGCACAACCGTGCGCGGTCGCCGGGGGGCCTGGGTGCCGTCCCCGACTCCGTTCGGAACGCCGGGTCGGTCCGGTTGGCAGGGCTGGTCCTGGCGTTCCGGCCGCGCCTACCAATTCACAATGGTGCAGTCGCGGAGCTCTCTGACCAGTTGCGCAGCGCGCGTCCAGCGGATCGTCGGATTGTCGAGGGCGACCAGGATGTTGGCGACCGCCGCGGGCGATGGGTGACCGGGCTGGTAGCGGGTGCCGTAGACCCCGGCGATGGCCGAATGACCTACGCGCACCGCCACGTAGCCGCGGCGCAGGGCGGGGCAGGCGCGGATGGAGTGGCGGGCGCAGGGCAGGCACACGGGTGGTTCGGTGGCACCCATGCCGCTGGGCCAGTCTGTCCAGTCGTCGCGGTAGTCGCGCAGGAGCCACAGCACGCCTTGGTCGGTGTGGTCGGGTGGCCCGGCGCAGATCCCGCACAGTAGCTGGCGCATGACGCGGCGCTGGCGCAGCGAGTGGACTTGTCCGAACTGCGGCCTTCCGCGTCCCGGTTGCGAGGCTATCCGTTGCCACAGCACGCCGTTCTCGTCTCGATCACTCAATATCTCGTCCGCATAGCCAATTCCGGATCCGGGCCGCTGGATCACGGTGATGGGCAGAGGCTGTTCGCTGCTCCAGGTGGTGATGTAGGGAACGCCGGTCCTCATCGGTGACACCGCAGCAAATGATCTGTCAGGTGGCGGGTCAACTCGGCGTCGGTGGGGCCGCAGATCAGCGATCGACAGCCGGGACGACCGCACGGCTGTCCGAGTAGGCGGGCCGAGGCTTGCGTGGGGGACAAGAGGCATTCGCCGGCGGCCAGGCGGACGCCGGCCAGCCAGTGGCCGAACAGCCGCAACAGGTCGGCGCCGACCGGTCGGGTCTTGGTCATGGCGCTGACGCTAAGAAGCGATCAAGGGTCCGATTTCACTCAGTGTGAAAGTCGCCCAGACGGGTTACACGGGGAGGCCGGCGCGATAGGCCAGGCCGCGCAGCTCGCGCCCGATCGTGTCTCGGTTCGCGCGGGCGAGGAGTTCGGCGAGGGTTGAGCGAGTGAACGGGTGGCGGTGAACGTGTTCGGGTGAGATCTGCTCGGCGCGGCGCAGCATCAGCACGGCGTCGGCGCGACGCTTGGGCATGCGGGCAAGGGCTCGGCCGTATTCGCGCCAGTAGACCGCTTGGCGGGCGCGCACCAGCATGGCACCGGGGTCGACCGTCTCGGCGATCATGGCGGCCTCGGCGTGCTCGCCGACCTCCAAGGCGCCCTGCATGCGCCACACCGCGACGTTGGCCGGGCCGAAGCCGAAGCCGAGCATGTTGGTCTCTCCCGTTCGCTGGGCCAGCTCCGCTGCGTACTCGAGAGCCGAGGACCGCTCCGTCTGGTCCTTTCGGGCGGCCGAGATCAGCGACGAGGCGAGCGCGAGCGATCCGGCGAGCTGCAGGTCCTCGACGGTGATCAGCGGCAGTTCGACCGCGGCGAGGGTCCGCGACGCCAGGTCGAAGGCGCCGGCGGCGAGCAGTCCGAGCGCCGTGCCGTAGGCGCTGACCGCGAGCGACACGGGTTCGTCGAGCCGTTCGGCGACCTGCCGCGCCACGGTGGCGGCCTGCCAGGTGAGATCGATCGGCGCGCCAATCGTGGTCAGCCACGCCTGGGTGCCCTGCATATGCGCCAATGCCAACAGCCGCAGCACATCGGGCTCGTCGCGGCGGGTATCCAGCGTGGTGTGCAGATCTCTGATCAACGCCGGCAGCTGCGTGCCAACAGTGCCCAGGTCGGCGTCGTTCTGTGCGGCCAGCACGCCCATCACGCGCGCCCGCAGCTGCTTGATGGGCTGCGCCTCGCCGCGCGGCTCGTTCATGCTTGCCGCGAGCAGCGCCAGCCGCACCTCGCTCAGGGCACGGTCCTCCTGGTCCGCACGAGGTGCGCCGCCAGCGGCGGGTCCGGTGACATCGGTCGGTGCGACTTCTAGTGCATTGGCCAGGGCCACGATGAGCGAGCGGCGGTCTAGCGCGCGCTCGCCGCGTTCGATCATGGACAGGTAGGACGGGGAGATGCCGGCCAGACCGGCGATCACCATCAGCGACTTGCCGCGAGCATGGCGGATGTGCCGCAGCCTGCGGCCGATCTCGGCGTGCTCGGTAGCCACACCGTCAAGGCTACGTGGCAGAGCGTGGCACGGCTCAGATCCGGGTCGGCGCAACCGTCTCGGACACGGCTGTGGGCAGGGCAAACCCGGCCTGCGTGGACGGGCTTCCTGTCCACAGCCGTGTCCGCGGAACGCCGGGCCCAGCTCTGCCAACCGGACCGACCCGGCGTTCCGGACGGAGTCGGGGACGGCACCCAGGCCACCCGGCGGGAGCGGGGTTCAGCTCCAGAGGGTCACATACACCGGCGGCCGGAACTTGGAGGGTGGGACGCCGGCGCCGGGTTTGCGCATGACGCGCAGGGCGGCGGCGGTGTGGAGGAAGTGGAGGAAGGCGTCGGTGGCGGTGGAGCGGCGTTCGGGGGGAAGGGCGGTGGCGTACCAGGTGGCGTCGAGTGGGGTGGCGGGGGTGTCGACGACGCGGAGCTCGCCGCGGCGGATGCGTTCGGCGACGAGGTGGGCGTGGGCGGGGGCGACGCCGGCGCCGTCGGCGGCGGCGGCCCAGGCGGCGGTTTGGTTGGGGAAGACGCGGGTGCGGGATTCGGGGACGTGCAGGCGGCGCAGTAGGCGGCCGCAGTCGCTGGCTGGGTCGGTGGCGGAGGGGTCGACGAGCCAGGGCCATTGGTCGGGCGGGCCGTGTGGGCGGGTGGAGCCGGAGGCGACGAGGATGAGGTAGGTGCGGAAGATGGCTTCGCTGCACAGTTCGCTGGTGCGGTCGGCGGCGAGGTTGGGGCCGATGGCCACGTCGGCGAATCGGTTGCCGACCAGTACGGGCATCTCGTCGCTGGCGGCTACTCCGGAGGAGGTGTCGATCTTCCGGCCGGACTGCTCGACGAACGTGTCGACCAGCGGCGACGCCACGAACTCCACGACCGCGCTGCTGGCCACCAGGCGTAACTGCTCGGGGGCGCCCTGACCGGCGCGCACCGCGGCGGCCGCGTCGGCGCCGAGGGAGACCATCTGCGAGGCGACCGGGAGTAGCCGGCTGCCCGCGGCGGTCAGCCGCATGCCGGGGCCGGCGCGTTCGATGAGTGGATCACCGAGATGCTGCCGCAGCGCCGAGAGTGCCTGGGAGACGGCGGGTTCGCTCACGCCGAGCGCGGTGGCGGCGGCCTTGACCGAGCCTAGCTTGGCCACCAGCACGAACGTGCCCAGCTGAGTGAGTGTCACCCGGCCCATTGTGGACTACTCCCCCCGCCGGGGGAGGTAGCAGATAAGCGATCCCTTAACTACGCATTGTTGCCCGGTCGGGCCCGGCGCAGGATTGCCGAAATGCAGGTACCAGCACCGTTCCAGTACGAGAGGGCGACCAGCGTTGAGCACGCGCTCACGCTGCTCGCCCAGTACGGCCCGGAGTCCCGGGTGGTGGCCGGCGGGCACAGCCTGCTGCCCATGATGAAGCTGCGGCTGGCCCAGCCCGAGGCATTGATCGACATCAACGACCTGACGGAGCTGGCCTCGATCAGCGTGGACGGCGACCACCTCAGCATCGGCGCGATGGTTCGCCACGCCCAGCTGCTGGACTCGGCGGTGGCCGGCGAGCACTTCCCGATCCTGCGCGACGCCGAGCGCGTGATCGCCGATCCGGTGGTGCGCAACCGGGGCACGGTCGGCGGCTCGCTGTGCCAGGCCGACCCGTCGGAGGACCTGTCCGCGGCGTTCGCGGCGCTGCGGGCCGAGCTGGTGATCCAGGGTCCGGACGGGCGGCGCACGGTGGGCGTCCGCGAGTTCTTCTCCGGTCCATATCAGACGGTGCTGGCCGACGGCGAGCTGCTGGTGGAGATCCGGGTGCCGATCCGCTCGCATGCCAGCGCCTACGAGAAGGTCGAGCGCCGGGCCGGGGACTGGGCCGTGGTGGCCGTCGGCGCGGTGCTGGACGTCGCCGGCAGCACGGTCGTCGAGGCCGGGATCGGCCTTGCCGCCGTCGGCGCGGAGAACTTCGTCGGCGTGGCGGCCGAGGACTACCTGCGCGGCGGCCCGGTCACCGACGAGCGGTTCATCGAGGCCGGCCGGATCGCGGCCGAGCACTGCAACCCGACCGCGGACCAGCGCGGTCCGGTGGACTTCAAGCGGCACCTCACCGGTGAGCTCACCGCGAGGGCCCTGCGCCGGGCCGCGGCGCGAGCGCGCGGGCAGGAGGCCTGACATGCAGATCACCGTGACGGTCAACGGCCAGGCATACACGCACGACGTGGAGCCGCGGCTGCTGCTGGTGCACTTCCTGCGGGACACCCTCGGGCTCACCGGCACGCACTGGGGTTGCGACACCTCCAACTGCGGGGTGTGCGTGGTGCACCTGGACGGCACGCCGGTGAAGTCGTGCACGGTGCTGGCGGTGATGGCCGACGGCCACGAGGTGACCACCGTCGAGGGGCTGGCCAACGGCGCCGAGCTGGATCCCGTGCAGCAGGGGTTCGTTGCCTGCCACGGGTTGCAGTGCGGGTTCTGTACCCCGGGAATGATGCTGACGGCCCGCTGGCTGCTCGACCACAACCCCGATCCATCCGAAGAGGACATTCGGGAGGCGATCACCGGGCAGCTGTGCCGGTGCACCGGCTACGAGAACATCGTCAAGTCGATCCGGTGGGCGGCCGAGCACCGGGCCGCGGCGCAGGCCGCCGAGCAGCCGGCGCAACCGGAGGAGGTGCGGGCATGACCGCCACCGAGGAAGCCCCTATGGGTTTCGGGCGCATGCATCGCAAGGAGGACGCGCGGTTCGTCCGCGGCCGCGGCACGTTCGTCGACGACGTGCAGCTGCCTGGCATGCTGCACGGCGCGATCCTGCGCAGCCCGCACGCGCATGCCCGGATCGTCTCGGTGGACACGTCGGCGGCCGAGGCGCACCCGAAGGTCAAGGCCGTGATCACCGGCGCCACCCTTGAGGGGCTCGGGCTGGCGTGGATGCCGACCCTGTCCTACGACACCCAGGCCGTGCTGGCCACCGACAAGGTTCGGTTCCAGGGGCAGGAAGTCGCCTTCGTCGTCGCCGAGGACCGTTACGCGGCACGGGATGCGCTGGCCCTGATCGACGTCGAGTACGAGCCGCTGCCCGCGGTGATCGACGCGCGCAAGGCGCTCGACCCGGGCGCCCCGGTGATCCGCGACGACAAGGAGAACGTCACCGACAACCACATCTTCGACTGGGAGGCCGGCGATCCGGGGCGCACCGACGAGGCCTTCGCCGCCGCCGACGTCGTCGTGTCGCAGGACATCCTGTACCCGCGGGTGCACCCGGCGCCGCTGGAGACCTGCGGCACGGTCGCCGACATGGACCCGGTGACCGGCAAGCTCACCGTGTGGTCGACCACCCAGGCGCCGCACGCGCACCGGACCCTGTACGCGATGGTGGCCGGCCTGCCGGAGCACAAGATCCGGATCATCTCGCCGGACATCGGCGGCGGCTTCGGCAACAAGGTCGGCATCTACCCCGGCTACGTGTGCGCGGTGGTCGGCTCCATCGTCACCGGCAAGCCGGTGAAGTGGATGGAGGACCGGTCGGAGAACCTGATGACCACCTCGTTCGCCCGCGACTACCACATGCACGGCGAGATAGCGTCCACAAAGGATGGAAAGATCCTCGCCCTGCGGGTCAAGGTGATCGCCGACCACGGGGCGTTCAACGGCACCGCCCAGCCGACCAACTACCCGGCCGGCTTCTTCCACGTGTTCACCGGTTCCTACGACCTGCGCGCCGCGTACTGCGAGGTGACCGGCGTCTACACCAACAAGGCGCCCGGCGGGGTGGCCTACGCCTGCTCGTTCCGCGTGACCGAGGCGGCCTACCTGGTCGAGCGGATGGTGGACCTGCTGGCCTACGAGCTGGACCTCGACCCGGCCGAGCTGCGGATGCGCAACCTGCTGCGGCCCGAGCAGTTCCCCTACACCTGCGCCACCGGCTGGGAGTACGACTCCGGCGACTACCCGAAGGCGTTGCGGCTGGCCATGGACATCGCCGGCTACGAGGAGCTGCGGGCCGAGCAGGCGGCGAAACGGGCGCGCGGCGAGCACATGGGCATCGGGATCAGCTTCTTCACCGAGGCGGTCGGCGCCGGGCCGCGCCGGCACATGGACATCCTCGGGCTCGGCATGGCGGACGGGGCGGAGCTGCGGGTGCATCCGACCGGCAAGGCCGTGCTGCGGATCTCCGTGCAGAGCCAGGGCCAGGGCCACGAGACCACGTTCGCCCAGATCGTCGCGGAGGAGCTGGGCATCTCCCCGGCGGACGTCGAGGTGGTGCACGGCGACACCGACCAGACCCCGTTCGGGCTTGGCACCTACGGATCCCGCTCCACCCCGGTGTCCGGCGCCGCGACCGCGGTGGTGGCCCGCCGGGTCCGGGACCGCGCCAAGATCGTCGCCGCGGCCATGCTCGAGGTGAGCCCGGACGACCTGGAGTGGGAGAAGGGGCGCTGGTTCGTCAAGGGCGACCCGACGGCCGGCAAGACGATGGCCGAGATCGCGCTGGCCGCACACTCCAATTTGGAGCTTCCGGACGGCGTCGAGGGGCACCTGGACGCCAGCTGCGTGTACAACCCGCCCAACCTGACCTTCCCGTTCGGCGCCTACATCGCCGTGGTGGACGTGGACACCGGCACCGGGCAGGTCAAGGTGCGCCGGTTCATCGCGGTCGACGACTGCGGCGTGCGGATCAACCCGACGATCGTCGAAGGCCAGGTGCACGGCGGCCTTGCCGACGGGGTCGGGATGGCGCTGATGGAGGTGATCGCGTTCGACGAGGACGGCAACTGCCTCGGTGGGTCCTTTATGGACTATCTGTTGCCCACCGCGGTGGAGTGCCCGTCCTGGGAGCTGGGCGAGACCGTCACGCCGTCGCCGCACCATCCCATCGGCGCCAAGGGCGTCGGGGAGTCGGCCACGGTCGGATCCCCGGCGGCGGTGGTCAACGCGGTCGTCGACGCGCTGCGGCCGTTCGGCGTCAAGCACGCGGACATGCCGCTGACGCCGGCCGCCGTCTGGTCGGCGATGCAAGGACGTCCACTTCGGACAGATTTGGCGATCGGATGATGGACACCGAGGTGATGACGCGAGCGGACGCGCTGCGCTCCGGGCGCACTCCGTTCGTGCTGGCAACCGTGGTCCGGGTGGAGCGGCCGACCAGCGCCCGGCCGGGAGACCGGGCGCTGGTCCTGCCGGACGGGACCGTCGAGGGCTTCGTCGGTGGCCACTGCGCCGAGCACACCGTTCGCACGCAGGGACTGCGGTTGCTGTCGACCGGCGAGTCGACCCTGCTGCGGATCACCCCGGACGGCGGGGAGGAGACCGTCACCGAGGGCATGGTGACGGTCGGAAACCATTGCCTGTCCGAGGGTTCGCTCGACATATTCCTGGAGGCGATGTTGCCGCCGATGCTGGTCCACGTGTACGGCACGGCGCCGGTGGCCCGGGCGCTGGCCGACATCGGCCGCGCACTCGGCCACGATGTTCGCCTCCTCCCCGACTCCACAGGGGCGCTGCCGGCCGATCTCGGAGCGGTTGTGGTGGCAACGCACGGCCGCGGCGAGGAACCCACACTCACCGCGGCCGTGCGCGCCGGCGTGCCGTACGTGGGACTGATCGCCAGCCGCAAGCGCGGCGCGGCCGTGCTGGCCGCGCTCGACCTGACCGACGAGGAGCGGGCCAGGGTGCACACCCCCGCGGGGCTGGACATCGGGGCGCGCACCGCACCGGAGATCGCCGTGTCCGTCTACGCGGAGCTGATCGCCGAGCGACGGTCGGATGGCTGAGCTTTCCGTTTCCGCGCTGCGCGACGGGCTGGCGTCGACCGGTTATCTGGCCAGCGACGCGCTGGTCACCGCGCTGCTGCTGGCCGTCCGGATGGGACAGCCGATCCTGCTGGAGGGGGAGCCGGGGGTGGGCAAGACCGAGGCGGCCCGCGCCCTCGCCTCCACCTTGGACACCGTGTTGATCCGGTTGCAGTGCTACGAGGGGCTGGCCTCGGCCGAGGCGCTGTACGAGTGGAACTACCCGCGGCAGCTGCTGGCCATCCGGCTGGCCGAGGCGCGCGGGGAGACGCTGCGCGACGCCGACCTGTTCAGCGACGACTACCTGCTGCCGCGGCCCCTGCTGGCCGCCATCTCCCATCCCGGTCCGCGCCCCGCCGTGCTGCTGATCGACGAGGTGGACCGCGCCGACGACGAGTTCGAGGCGTTCCTGCTCGAGCTGCTCGCCGACGCCGCCGTGACCATCCCCGAGCTAGGCACCCGCCGCGCCGTGGTGCCCCCGGTGGTCGTGCTCACCTCCAACCGCACCCGCGACCTGCACGACGCCCTCAAACGCCGCTGCCTCTACCACTGGATCGCCTACCCCGAGACCGAACGGGTGGCCGCGATCATCCGCCGCCGGGTGCCGGACGCCGCCGGCTGGCTCGCCGACCGGGTCGCCGTCGCCGTGCACCGCCTGCGCGACCGGCCGCTGACCAAACCCCCCGGCGTCGCCGAGGCCATCAACTGGGCCAACGCCCTGCACGTTCTCGGAGCGTCCACACTGGACGCACTGGCGATCGAGAGCACGCTCGGCGCCGTGCTCAAGTACCCGGAGGACATCGAGCGGGCGCACGCCGAGGGCTTGGCGGCGCTGACCGATGCCTGACCGGCGGAGCCCAATGATCTCGCGGCCGTCAAGGCGACCACCGAGCGCGCCCACGCCGAAGGCGCGCTATCGCGGTGGCAGGGCCGCGGCGAGAGGTAGCGGGAAGTCTCGATGACCGAGGCCCTGCCGGCGCGATTGTCGCAGCGCGCGGAATGGCGGAACGTCGCCGATCTGGCCTGGGTCGCGGCCGCGTTCGGGGAACGGTTGCGGACGGCGGGGTTGCCCGTCGGGCCGGACCGGTGCGAGCGGTTCGCCAGGGCCGTCACCGTGCTGAACCCGGCGACGTTGCGCCAACTTCGCGACTGCGCCCTGGCCACCCTGGTCAGCGATCCGGACCAACTCGCCGCGTTCGACGCCGCCTTCGCCGCCGTGTTCGGCGGCCTGGTCGACCCCGCCTCGGCCCGCGGCCCGGGCACCGCCGCCGCGCCGGCCGCCGGC
>NZ_DASZCQ010000052.1:0-7182 GCF_035942955.1 Actinophytocola sp.
GCGCCGAACCCCCCATACCTCGGCTGGCCAGCCGAGATTTTCGGCGACCTGTCGCCGGGCGAGCTGGCCGGCGGCACCCGAATCGCCGACGCCCTCGCCGAGTTCAACCGCACCCATGGCCGCCGTGGCCTGGCCCGCGGCGCGATGGTGTTGATCATTTCGGACGGCTGGGAATTGGCGACCCGCCGCACTCCGCCACCCCCACGGCCGTGGCTAGGTGATCGTCAGAAGACGATCAGTTGTCCTACGCTGGATCGGTCGGGCCGAACGTGGAGGTGGCATGGAGAAGGTCGACTACGACGCACGCCTGCACGCCGTGTACGCCGCCGGCCGGCAGATGTCGCCCGACGCGCTACGAACGTGGATGGCGGCGTTCGCTCGCCACCTGCCGGAGACCCGGCCGTTGGTCTGGCTCGACCTGGGCTCGGGTACCGGGCGAATGACCCCCTCGTTGGCGAGTGCCTTCGGCGGCCCCGCCTACGGAGTGGAGCCGTCGGACAAGATGCGTGCTCAAGCCCTTGCCCGCGCCGGCCATCCCGCCGTCACGTACGCGGCCGGGTCCGCCGAGCACATTCCGTTGCCGGATGCCTTGTGTGACGCGGCCTTGCTGTTCTTCGTCTGGCACCACGTCGTCGATCGCGAGCGCGCTGCTCAGGAGTTGCGCCGGGTCGTCAAGTCAGGCGGCAAGCTGTTCGTGCAGGCGAACTTCTCCGACAGGATGCCAGATGTCTGGTGGTTCCGCGTCGTGCCCGAATGGCGGAAGGTCGACACGGCGCAGTTCCGGTCCGAGGAGGACGTGACTCGGGACTTCGCCGACGCCGGGTGGATGCTCGTCTCTTGTGATGAGGTCACCTGGCTTCGCTCGGCCAACCTGGCCGAGGACTTCGAGAGGTTGAAGCTGCGTGCCGTCTCGGCCTTCGAGCACATGAGCGAGGAGACCGTCGAAGCGGGCTTCGCCCGAATCGAGGCGGCGCTGCCCTCACTCGGCGACGGGCCGCAGTACGAGACCAGCGAGCTGCTCGTCTTCCAACGCTAGGGTTCGGTGGAGATTCTCGCTTCGACCTGTTGCCGGTCGAGGCCGAGTGGGGCGGTCGCGGCGATGTCGGGTTCGTCGGTCATGGACAGTAGTCCGAGCAGGATGTGCTTGGGGTCGATGTGGTTGTCGTTGCGGCGCACGGCTTCCCGGTGGCCGAGTTCGAGAGCCTTTCGGCTGGCGGGAGCGAAGGGGATGCGTCCGGCGGGTGCGCCGGTTCCAGTGCCTAGGGTGTCAGTCAGGGCGGTGCGGACGGCGGTGCGGTCGATGGCGCCGAGGAATTGGTGGGTGTGCTCGTCTTCGAGGAGGGCGAGGAGGATGTGCCCCGGGCGGATCTCGGTCGCGGCGCTTTCCTGAGCCAGTTGTTGAGCGCGCACGATCGCGGCGCGGGCGCGGTCGGTGTAGCGGGCGAAGATCCGCAGATCGACCTCGGCGGTCTCCGGGTCGGTGGGCACGAATCGCTTCTGTGCGGCCTGTTTGGTCACGCCGAGGCTCTGGCCGATGTGCGTCCATGATGCGCCGGCACGGCGGGCCCGGTCGACGAAGTGGCCGATCAGGTGATCGGCGAGCTCGTCGATGTGCTGGGCGACCAGCACCGCGGCGGTGAGTTGCTCGAGCGGATCGGGGGCCTTGCTTTCGATGGCGGCGATCAGGTCGTCGAGTCGGGGAATGGGGCTCGTGGTCATGCGTCAACCCTAGGTTGACGATGCCCATGCCGTCAACCCATGGTTGACGCTATCGGCAGTCATCCGATGAGTATTAGCCCAATCGGCAGCATTGGGGTTGAGCTGCGCATAGCACGGATGCAATCATCGGATCTCTCATCGGCAGAGAGGGCGATGGTCATGCGGGGTCGGCTGTTCTGCGCTGCGGTGGTGCTTGCGCTGCTGGCGGGGTTGATCGGGGTTCCGGGGGCGAGTGCGGAGGTCGAGCATCCGCGGCAGGCGTGGCTGCGGGCGGCGACGGCCGGGTTGTTCCTGCACTGGGGGATGTTCACCGCGCCGCGGCATCTGGACTGCGCGCAGTGGGAGCACGATGTCACCGCGGGCGGGTGGAGTGCCGACTACTGGGTCGACGAGGCGCGGAAGCTGGGGGCGTCGTACATCGTGCTGGCGACGTTCCACAGCCGGTTGGGATATGCGCGCCCGTGGCCGTCGCGGATTCCGGGGAGCTGTGCCACGCAACGGGATCTGCTCGGCGAGCTGGTCGACGCCGGCAAGGCGAAGGACGTCAAGATCATTCTGTACATGACGGACGACCCGCAGTGGCACAGCGAGCAGGGGATCCAGACGCTGAACTCGGCCGCATACTCGGCGCACAAGGGGCAGCAGGTCGACCTGACCACGCGGCGTGGGTTCGGGATGTACAGCTACGACCTGTTCTTCGAGGTGATGGACAACTATCCGGACCTGGCCGGGTTCTGGATCGACAACGACAACGAGTTCTGGGAGGAGAACCACCTCTACGAGCAGATCCGCCAGCGGCGGCCGTCGTGGTTGTTGAGCAACAACAACGAGGACACGCCGATCATGGACGCGGTCAGCAACGAGCAGAAGACCGGCATGACGCCCTCGTACGACTACCCGCAGGCGGCGTTCACGCCGATGCCGCGCCTGGTCGAGGCCGACTACAAGCTGCCGACCACCGGGGACTGGTGGTTCGACGGCGGCAGCCACGAGGTCGACTTCCGGCTGTCCACCGGGCGGTACATCACCAACGCCGGCTCGTCGATGAAGTCGCTGATGGCCGAGACCCCGATGGTGAACGGGAAGTTCCCGCCGCAGCAGGAGGCGTTCAACAACTTCATGGCTGGCTGGGTGCCGCCGATCCGGTCCTCGCTGTTCGGCACCGAGGGCGGCGGGTACATGCACGGCGGCATGCAGCCGGGCTTCTGGAACGACGGCGCGCACGGCGTGATCACCGTCGAGCCGGGGGCCAGGACCCAGTATGTGCACGTCGTGACCCGGCCGCGGACCAACCTGGTTCGGTTGCGGGACAACGGGTACAAGGTGGTCCGGGTGACGGATCTGCGCACCGGCGAGCGGATGCGCTTCAACCAGTCCGGCGGTCACCTGTCGATCCTGGACATCAAGAACTGGGACACCTACGACACGGTGTTCAAAGTGGACACGGTCGGCCAGCTGTACTTCCACGACCAGGCCACCATCAAGGCCACCGCATCGTCCACACGGGACGGATTCCCGGCGAGCAACCTGGTCGACGGCAGCTACACCGACTACTGGGATTCCGGGGCGCGGGTGCCGGTGTCGGTGACGCTGGATCTCGGCAAGCGCCGGCCGGCGACCTCGCTTGCGGTGAACCAGCGGGAATGGTCGCCGACGTACGCGCGGTCGACGTTCGGCCGGCCCGAGGATTCGGCGCGGATCAAGGACTACCGGGTCTGGGTGAGCGACGACGGCAACCGCTGGCAGCAGGCGCGGGCCGGCGCCATGCGCAGCGCCCGCGGCGTGCAGTACATCGACATCGGCGAGCAGGTGACTCGCTACGTCAAGCTGGAGATCCTGAACCTGTGGGGCGGCCCGCAGGCCCCGCGGTTCTTCAACGAGCTGCAGATCGACGAGATCAGGGTGGCGTACAGCAACCCCACGTCGTTCGGGACCTCGGCGCCGCTCGAGGCGGAGTCGCCGCACAACACCAGGGCCGGCAACGCGAGGCTGGACCTGTGCCTGGCCTGCTCGGGCGCCTTCCAGATCGTCGGGCTCGGCGGCGGGGAGGCCAACTCGGTGACCTACCGCGATGTCCGGGTCGCCGAGAACGGTGACTACCGGCTGCAGCTCGACACCACCGCCGGGCACGCCACGTCGGTTTCGCTACGGGTCAACGGGGCCGCGGCGATCGACGTGCCGGTGGCCGCGGACCGGCCGGACGTGCCGGCCGGCACGGCGATCGTGGTGCCGCTGCGGGCCGGGAACAACACGGTCGCGGTGTTCAGCAACGCGGCCGAGGGGCCGGGCCTGGACCGGCTCGCGGTCGCGCCGCTGCCGCCGTCGTCCTACCTGCCCAAGACCACGCTGACCGTGGAACCCCATGGCGTGCAATGGGTCGGGCCGGGCCAGCAGTCCATCCGGGTGACCGCGACGCTGCGGCTCGACGCCGACGACGCCATCGACGGGGTGCGGCTGGCCCCGACGGCGCCGGCCGGCTGGTCGATCGAGGGCGCGGCGGTGACGGCGCCGTCGATGCGGCTCGGCCAGACGATCTCCGGCTCGTGGGTGCTCACCTCGCCGCCCGGCCAGGACGTCACGGCGGTCACCGCGCCGGTCACCGCGTCATTCCAGGTTCTCGGGCGGGCCAAGCAGGTCACCAGCAACGTGGCGGTGCGGCCACGCCCGGCCGACCGGGTGTTCATGCGCGAGGCCGAGGACTCGGCCAACAAGCTCGGCAGCACCGGCCTGACCGGCTGCGGGCCGTGCTCGGGTGGGGAGAAGGTGCGCAACATCGGTGGCAGCCCGGACGCCTTCGTGCAGTTCGACAACGTCACGGTGGACACGGCCGGGCGGTACACGCTCTACATCGACTTCACCGTCAACGGCCCGCGCTCGTTCTTCGTCACGGTCAACGGTGGGGCGCCGGTCGAGGTGCCCGTGGACGGCGTCGGCAACAACACCCCTGACACCACAACGGTTCCGGTCACCCTGAACGCCGGGGCGAACACGATCAAGATCCACAATGACACGCTGTCCGCGCCCGACCTCGATCGCCTGTCCCTGGGGTCATGACGCCCAGTGCGCCGGGCGGCGCAGCGACCGCGGCAGCGTCGTCGCCCGGTCGCCGGTGGCGGCGTCGAGTTGGGACTGGGTCAGGAAGATCGCGGTGGACAGGTCGGCGCCGGCCAGCTTGGTGGCGCGCAGGTCGGCGCCGAGCAGGTCGGCCAGGCGCAGGTCGGCCCCGGCCAGGTCGGCGCCGATGAGCAGAGCGCCGTGCAGGTTGGCACCGTGCAGATCCGCGCCGCGCAGGTCCTTGCCGATGAGGTCGGCCCGGCTGAAGTCGACGCTCTCCCGCGGGGCGCCGGCCCGAGCCAGCGAGCTGGCGTGCCGCAGCAGGGTGCCGATATCCCGGCGGTAGGCGGAGACGTCCAGCCGTTCGAGCGTCTCGGCGGGCTCGCGGGTGCGGCGCTCGATCTCGTCGAGCGTGCGCCGCAGCTCGGTGTGCAGCGTGGCGGCCGGGCCGAGCGTGAGCGCCTCGGTCAGGTACCACAGCAGCTCGTGCAGCCGTCGCATGGTCCCGAAGACCGCGAACATCCGCCCGGCGGTCTGCGGGGCCGCGCGCCAGTCCCGGCCGCCGAACGTTTCCTGGGCCACCTTCTGCCCGGCGCCGAAGCAGTCGAACACGGTGCAGCCCGCGAAACCCCGCTCCCGCAACCGATCGTGGATGCCGCACAGGAAGTCCGGCCGCAGGTTGGGGCAGGCCTGGCCGGCGGGCTTGTCGATGGCGAAGTCCGCGGAGGCCCGGAACGTCGTCGCGACGCAGCACAGCCCGAAGCAGTTCGGGCAGTCGGCCCGCAGACTTGACAGCGGTAGCTCCGCCACCGTGGCGCCTCCCCCGCTCCGATGCAGGCCGTCAAGGGTATCCGATCAGGACCCCGCACCACCCGCGCGCCGCCGACTGCCGCGGAACGCGCAACCGGCGGTGGCAAGCGTGCCAACGCCGCCCACCGCGACGGCACCCGTGGTGCCGAACAGGCACACCACGATCAGCACCGGGGCGAGCACGAAGCCCACGGCAACGGCACCCGCGAGCATCAGGAACACCGCCCGGCGAGCCCGGGCCGGGTCACCGAGGATGCTGTCCAGCAACCCCAGCCCGGTCTTCGGTGGCTCTGGTCTGGTGGGCATCGCCTGTCCCTGACGCTGTGCCGATTCGGAGCAATGAAGGCATATGCTGATAGCATAACCGACGATTGCTCCGAATCAGAACACGCGCGAAGGGAATCCATGGAACGTCCGCCGGGAGCAAGGACGGTCGCCGGCCGGCTGCGGCAGCTGCGAACCCAGCGCGGGCTGACGGCCCAGCAGCTGGCGGATCTGTGTGCCCAGGCGGGAATGCCCTCGCTGAGCCGGGTGAAGATCTCGAAGATCGAGTCGGGGGTGCGCAAGGCGGTGACCGCCGACGAGGCGGCCGTGCTCGCCCGCGTGCTCGGCGTGCCGATTGCCGACCTGCTCGCCCCGGAGTACCCGGTTGCCCCGCACGAGTCGGCGCGGGTCAACCCGTTTCAGATCCCGGGTTGGCTGCCGATGCGGCCGCTGTGCCCGTGGCGCGAGCCGAGCCATCGCGACTACTACGTCGACATCGACGGCGCCGAGCAGGCGTTCAAGGAGTTCGTCGCGGAAATGGAGGATGTGACCCCCATCCTGCACTATGGCCGAACCGTCCTGATCACCGGCGACCCCGGATGTGGAAAGTCGGCACTGGCCAACCGATGCGTCGACTGGTTGAGTCAGCGGCTTAGCGACCAAGATTGGATCTGCGAGATCATCGATCTCACCGCGGTCCTACTCGGGAGGCGGGAGCTGTCGATCGAGCACCGCGTGAGCCTCGTCTGTGATCAGTTGGTCGCCAAGTTGATCCCCCGGGGGTTGCTGCGCCCCGACAGCGTTGCCGACCTGCTGCCCGATCGCGACCAGCCATGGCGGGTCTATCCGCTGCTGGCCGATGCGCTGCTCGACCGCACCGCCCTGGTCATTCTGCTGCCCTCGATCGATCTGGTCGACGAGGTGCTCCGGTATGCCGCCCTGACCGACGGCCGGATTCTGTTCGTCATCGAGTCCGCAATGCTCAACCCGGAGCAGGTGTCCGACATCGTCCGCTCGTTGGAGTCCTGGGTGCCGTCGGTGGCATTGCGCGTCGGTCCCCTGAGACCCGGCGACGTTCGACGGTTCGTGTCCGACCGGCTGGACCGTCACCTCGCGTCGGGCGTCTATCCGCGGGTGAGCCAGGAGACGATGGATGCCGTGGAGCCCGCCGTCGAGTCGATCGCCCAACTCCAGCGGATCTTCTACGGGGTCTTCGAGGACCGGAGGCGTCGAGGCGAGTATTCCGATGACTCCTGGATCACCTATGCGGACATCATGGAATTCGTTCGCGAACGGTTCGCCCCGGAGTGGGGGGGGGGGGGGGGGGGGGGGGGG
>NZ_DASZCQ010000053.1:0-20276 GCF_035942955.1 Actinophytocola sp.
GAGTGAGAGGGATGGCGGCCTTCACCCTCTAGTGGGCCGAGGTGGTCACAGGTCGAGCGTCCAGCTGTCCAGGACGCCCTGGTCGAGGAAGGCCGCGTCGCGGACCCGGAGGTTCCAGGTGCCGTTGGCGGTCTCCCCGGACAGGTTGCGGGTGTAGGTCTGGTTGATGTTGTCGGCGGATCCGCCGGACCGGTTGTGCAGGTTGTAGACCGTGCCGTCGGGGGCGATCAGGTCGACCACGAGGTCACCGATCCAGGTGTGCTGGATGTGCACCTCGATCGTGGCGGTGGCCGAGCCGGCACCGGAGCAGCCGGAGATCGTGATCGGGCTGCTCACCGTGGCGAGGTCCCGGATGGCGAAGTCGGTGCCGTTGGTCGCCGGCGCGCATCCGGTGCCCGGCGCCGTGATCGTCCAGGTGAACGACGTGCTGCCGGCCTGGTTCGCGGTGTCGCGCGCGGTGGCCGTCACGCTGAACGTGCCGGCGGTGGTCGGCGTTCCGGAGATCAGCCCGGTCGAGGCGTTGATCGACAGGCCGGGCGGGAGACCGGTGGCCGACCAGGTGTACGGCGGCGTGCCGCCCGAGGCCGACAGCTGCAGGCTCACCGGGGAGCCGACGGTTCCGGTCTGGTTGCCCGGGTTGGCGACGCTCGGGACGCCCGGGTTGTTGGTCGGGTTGGTGAACAGCAGCCGGTTCGGCGAGCCGGTGCCCGGGCTGGTGATCTTGTTCGGGGTGGCGTTGTTGACCATCGTGGTGGCCACCTGCGCCGGCGTCAGCCCCGGGCTGCCGCCGAGGATCAGCGCGGCCGCGCCGGCCACGTGCGGGGTGGCCATCGAGGTGCCGCTGATCGTGTTCGTGGCCGTGTCGCTGGTGTTCCACGACGAGGTGATGCTCACGCCGGGCGCGAAGATGTCGGTGCAGGTGCCGAAGTTGGAGAACGACGCCCGCGCGTCGTTGATGTCCGAGGCGTTCACGGTGATCGCCTCGGGCGTGCGGGCCGGGGTGAAGTTGCACGCGTCGGAGTTGGAGTTGCCGGACGCGATCGCGTAGACGACGCCGTCGGCGACCGAGTTGCGCACCGCGTTCTCCATGGTGGCGTTCGTGCCCGACGCACCAAGGCTCATGTTCGCCACGGCCGGCTGGCCGGCCTGGTGCTGCTGGGTGACGAAGTCGATGCCGGCCGTCACGCCCGCCAGCGAGCCGGAGCCCTGGCAGTTGAGCACCTTCACCGCGACCAGCCGCACGTTCTTGGCCAGGCCGTGCGCCGTTCCGCCCACGGTGCCGGCGACGTGCGTGCCGTGGCCGTTGCAGTCGGTGTTGTTGCCGTCCCCGGTGGTGTTGGTGCCCCACACGGCGCGGCCACCGAAGTCCTGGTGGGTGGTGCGGATGCCGGTGTCGATGATGTAGGCGGTCACGTTCGCCGTGCCGGCCGGGTTGTGCGTGTAGCTGCTGTCCAGCGGGAGGTCACGCTGGTCGACCCGGTCAAGGCCCCAGGACGGCGGGTTGGGCTGCACGTCGGTGATGCGCACGACCTGGTCCTGCTGGACGTAGGCCACGGCCGGGTCCGCGGCCAGGCGCCGGGCCTGCTGCTCGGTCATGCTCGCGGCGAAGCCGCGCAGTGCCGCGCGGTAGGTGTGCTTGACCTGCCCGCCGTACTTCGACGTCGACGCGCGCACCTGGCTGTCGATGCTCTGCGCGGACACCGAGTCGCGGAACACGACGACGTAGCTGTCCTTGATCGTGTCCGCGGCGCCGGCGTTCAGCACCTGCCCCTCGGCTGCCGCCGCGGGCGAAGCCACACTGGCCGCGACCAACGCCGCCGCGGCGAACCCTAAGCCGACCAGCCGGCGTAACGAACCGGCGCTGGAGCCTTCACTTGCACCCATCAGATGGTTCTCCTTAACAGGGCACAGGCGACCCCCGCCCACGAGGGGTCGCATGTGGATGGAGATTGCGGGGCGTTCGCAAGCGAACGGAAACAGACTCATCCGTGGACGGCCGCTACGCAAGAGAGTCGGACAGCTTCGTACCGTCGCTTATGAACAGTATTGATCGGAATGGGAACGGATTGGGCCGTTTGGCGGATCTAGCCCGGCGGCGGGCCGCCGTCCCCATCGGTCGGGAACGGCGGCCCGGAGCTGCTCAGGCGATCTACAGGTCGAGCGTCCAGCTGTCGATGCGGCCGACGTCCTGCGCGGCCGCGTCGCGGACCCGGAGGTTCCAGGTGCCGTTGGCGGTCTCGCCGGACAGGTTGCGGGTGTAGGTCTGGTTGATGTTGTCGGCGGATCCGCCGGACCGGTTGTGCAGGTTGTAGACCGTGCCGTCGGGGGCGACCAGATCGACGACGAGGTCACCGATCCAGGTGTGCACGATGTGCACCTCGATCGTGGCGCTGGCCGACGGGGCGCCGGTGCAGCCGGAGATCGTGATCGGGCTGTTCACCGTGGCGAAGTCGTTGATCGGGAAGTCGGTGCCGTTGCTCGCCGCGGGGCACGGGCCGGGCTGGGGCGGGGTGCCGGAGCCGGTGAACAGCAGCCGGTTCGGCGAGCCGGTGCCGGCGTTGGTGATCTTGTTCGGGGTGGACGCGTTGAACAGCGCGGTGGCCACGGCCGACGGGCTGGCACTCGGGTTGCCGGCCAGCACCAGCGCGGCCGCGCCGGCCACGTGCGGCGTGGCCATCGAGGTGCCGCTGATGTTGTTGGTGGCACTGTCGCCGGTGTTCCATGCCGACGTGATGCCCTGGCCGGGCGCGAAGATGTCGGTGCAGGTGCCGAAGTTGGAGAACGACGCCCGCGCGTCGGTCGTCGTCGACGCGTTCACCGTGATGGCCTCGGGCACGCGCGCCGGCGAGGAGCTGCACGCGCTGGTGTTGGAGTTGCCCGATGCGATCGCGTAGGTCACGCCGTCGGCGATCGACCGCTGCACGGCCTGGTCCAGCGCGGTCGACGCGCCGCCGCCGAGGCTCATGTTGGCCACGGCCGGCTGACCGGCCTGGTGCTGGTTGGTCACGAAGTCCACGCCGGCGATGACCCCGGTGTTGGAGCCGGAGCCGCTGCAGGTCAGCACCTTCACCGCGACCAGCCGCACGCCCTTGGCAAGGCCGAACGTCGAGCCGCCGACCGTGCCCGCCACATGGGTGCCGTGCCCGTTGCAGTCGGTGTTGTTGCCGTCCCCGGTGGTGTTGGTGCCCCACACGGCGCGGCCGCCGAAGTTGCTGTGCGTGGTGCGGATGCCGGTGTCGACGATGTACGCGGTGACGTTGTCGGCCGTCGTCGAGTACTGGTAGAGGTTGTTCAGCGGCAGGTCCCGCTGGTCGACCCGGTCGAGCCCCCACGACGGCGGGTTGACCTGGTCGATGGTCGCGTGCACGACCTGGTCCTGCTCGACATACGCCACGGCCGGGTCGGCGGCCAGCCGCTTGGCCTGCTGCTCGGACATCGTGGCCGCGTAGCCGTTGAGCGCGGCGGTGTAGGTGTGCTTGACCTGCCCGCCGTACCGCGCGGCGCTCGCCTGCGCCTGGGCCTGCACACCGTCCTTGAACACGACGATGTAGCTGCCCGGAATCGCGTTGGCCGAGCCGGCGCCGAGGATGGTGCCCTCGGCCGCGGCGGCGGGCGCTGCCATGCCCACCGCGGTGGCGACCGCCGCGGCGGCGGCGAAGCCAAGACCGGCGATACGTCTGAACGACCTGTCTCCCATTGCAGGGTCTCCTTCATGCAGGGACGTGCCCGACCTCCAGCCCTCGATGGAAGCCGCGCACGGAAAATGGAGATGGAAGGTGTTCGCGAACGAACGCCGTCCAGACTTGTCCGCCGGTGCCCGCGACGCAAGAGAGCCGAACGGCGCCGCACCGTCCCTGTTTTGAACAGATATGTCCACACTGGGAACGCTTGCGCCGTTCGGCTCAACAGCCTTGCGCTACAGGCCGATCGTGAACAGCAGGAGGTTCGGGGAGCCGGTGCCCGCGTTGGTGATCCGGTTCGGGGTGGCGTTGGCGACCAGTGCCGAGGCCACCGTCGCCGGGCTGGCCGACGGGTGGGTGGCCAGGTACAGCGCGGCCGCGCCGGCCACGTGCGGCGTGGCCATGGACGTGCCGCTGATCGTGTTGGTCGCGGTGTTGCTGGTGTTCCAGGCCGACGTGATGCCCTGGCCGGGCGCGAAGATGTCGGTGCAGGTGCCGAAGTTGGAGAACGACGCGCGCGCGTCGTTCTGCGTGCTGGCGTTCACCGTGAGCGCCTGGGTGACCCGCGCCGGCGAGAAGTTGCAGGCGTTGGCGTTGGAGTTGCCCGACGCGATCGCGTAGGTCACGCCGTCGGCGATCGAGTTGCGCACCGCGTTGTCCAGCGCCGTGCTGACGCCGCCGCCGAGGCTCATGTTGGCCACCGCGGGCGCCCCGGCCGCGTGCTGGCTGGTCACGAAGTTGATCCCGTTGACGACGCCGGTCGTGCTGCCGGAGCCGCTGCAGGTCAGCACCTTCACCGCGACCAGGCGCACGCCCTTGGCGACACCGAACGTCGAGCCGCCGACGGTGCCGGCCACGTGCGTGCCGTGGCCGTTGCAGTCGGTGTTGTTGCCGTCCCCGGTGGTGTTGGTGCCCCACACGGCGCGGCCGCCGAAGTTGGTGTGCGCGGTCCGGATCCCGGTGTCGATGATGTAGGCGGTGACGTTGCTCGCCGTCGTGTTGTAGGTGTACCGGTTGTCCAGCGGCAGGGTCCGCTGGTCGATCCGGTTGAGGCCCCACGACGGCGGGTTGAGCTGGTCGACCATCAGGTGGAACACCTGGTCCTGCTCGACGTACGCCACGGCCGGGTCGGCGGCGATCCGCCTGGCCTGCCGCTCGGTCATCTTCGCGGCGTACCCGTGCAGCGCGTCGCTCCACGTGGCCGTGACCTGCCCGCCGTACTTCGCCGCGGTGGACTGCGCCTGGGCGTCGACGCCCTGCGCCTGCACCCCGTCCTTGAACACGACGAGGTAGCTGCCCGGAATCGCGTTCGCCGCGCCGGCGCCCAGCACCTGGCCCTCGGCCACGGCCGGTGTCACAGAGGCCACCGCGATCGCCGCCGCCGCGGCGAACCCGAGCGTGCCGACACGCATGACGAACCTGTTGCGCTCTCCCATAGCAGGGTCTCCTTCTGCAGGGTGCGGAGTGGGGGAACGCATTTACGGTAACGCAACAGAGTCGAACGGCTTCTCAGCGTCAAACGTGAACAGTTACCGGATAGCTCGGGCTGTGTTTTCTAGCTCGGGCAAGGCCGCCGGTCGCTGTGCTTGTTAGCTCGGGCAAGGCCGCCGGTCGCCTTCGGCGAGCGGCCGGGGGTCGGGTTGCGTGGGGGGTTGCGGGCCGGGGTGGGTGGTTGGGTGTCGTGGGTGGTTGGCTGACGACGCCTGCGGGCAGGGGCTCGTTCCTCGCCCCTGCCCTGGTCGTCGTGTGGCGGCCGCCCTCGCCAAGATCGGCCGCCCTCGCCAAGGTTGGCGAGCCCAGCGCGGTTTCGGGCACGGTCGGTCGCCGCTCCGGACTAATCTCCGCGGCGGACGGGGCCGAGGATGGCTTGTTCGCGTTGGGTGGTGACGAGGCGGAAGGGTTTCCAGAGGTTGCGGCCGAGGGCGACGACCTGGTCGTCGGTGAGGGTGGTGAGTTGGTGGACCATCGGCGGGGGCAGCCGCCAGATGCGGGCGGCCAGCTGGGCCTGGCCGACCGGGAGTCGTTGCAGCAGCACCAGATCCGCGGCGTTGGCGGTGGCGCCCGCCTGGGGGTGCAGGTAGGGGAGCACGTAGACCGTGGTCTGCCAGGCAGAGCGGGGCGGGAACAGTTCCTGCGGGGTGGGGCCGCCGTCATGCACCACGAGCAGCGGGCCGTCCTCCGACGGCCGGGGCAGCTCGACCGGACTCAGCCGGCGGATCTGCACCAGCGGCGCGGGCCGGCCGTCCGGGCCGGTGCCCGCGGCCTTCTGCAGCAGCTGCCACGCGGTCGGCCGGCCGGTGGCGACGACGACCCAGGCGCCGACGGCCATCGCCCGCAGCGCCACCTGGCGGGCCAGGTAGAGCCCGCCGACCAGGACGATCCGGGTGGGCGCAGGGCGCAGCGCGGACATCGCCAGCGGCTCGCCGGACAGGCCGGAGCCCAGCACCATGCCGCCGCGGTCGCCGGACGGGCTGACCGCGTCCAGCATGGCCGGGGTGACCAGGAACTCCTGGGCGATGCCGCTGTCGGCGCCGTGGGCGTCGAGCAGCCGGCTCGATCCGCTCTTGTTGGGAGCGCTCATGCCGCACCCTCCAGCTCGGGCATGTTGGCCGGTGTCGTGGGTCGCCTTGGGTGCCGGGTCACCGGACCGCCAACTCCCTCGCCGGGCATCTCGCACGCTTCATGCCCGGCCTCCCAGCGGCAGTGTGGCGGCAAGGCCGGCAACCTGCAGGCCGCGCAGCGGGGTGAGGGTGATGCCGAGCCGGTTGGAGATCGCGCTCAGCCGCTCGTCGGCGTACTCCAGCTCGCGCGGCGTGCGGGCGCTGACCCGGACCAGGCCGCGCAGCCCGACCTGGTTCTCCTCGTTGCCCGGCGACACGGACATGGCCACGGTCGCCGAAAGGGCGCGCACGCCGGTCAGGGCGTTGAGGCTGGCCGCCGCCTTGCCCTTCGGCCAACCGGTGACCGCGTAGCTGGCGTGGCCGATCCCGGCCGCGGTTACGCCGGTCCACCGCTCGCGCAGCGCTATCCGGTTGTTCGAGCCGGCGACCGCGGTCAGCTCCGCGGCCGAGATGCCGGCCTTGAGCAGCTCGTCCGGGTCGAGCGGGCGGGTCGGCACGCCGCGCGACTCGAGCGCGTTGCGCACCCGGGACAGCGCGCCGATCAGCGCGCGGTGCGCGCCGACCACGCCGCCGCCGCGCTCGCGGACCGCGGCCGGGCAGCGCCGCGGGTCCAGCCGGACCGCGACCCAGGTGGTGCGCCGCGCGGCGGCCGCGAGCGGGCCGAGCACCTCCAGGTAGGAGGCGAGCGCGGGGGAGTTCGGGGGCAGCGCGGCGCTGCCCGGGTAGCAGTGCCAGATGACCTGGATGGCGTCCAGCACCACGCCGCGGTCCTCAAGGCACGGGGCGAGCGCGCCGAGCGGCAGGCTCGGGGTGCCGCCGATCGGCATGACCAGCGCCGGCGCCGGGTCGACCAGCAGCACGGCGGTCCAGGTGCCCTCGTGCCAGGCCAGCCCGAGCGGCCGCCGCTCGTGGTCGACGCCGTGCGCGATCACCAGGTCGGGCACGACGACGCGGAGCAGGCCGACCCGCGGGTCGTCGGGCCCGGTGACCGTCGACCCCTCCGCGGCGGCCATTGACTCCATCGTGACCGGCCCGCCCGGCCGGCTGACCCTGGTGTGCGACCGGAACGCGTAGCGCACGGTGAGCCCGACCCATTGGGTGAACCAGCGGCCATTCCAGCGAGTGAACGCGATCAGCAGGGCGAGCACCGCCACCCCGATCGCCACCCACTTGAGGTCCTGGTCGATCGCGATCAGCACCAGGCCGATCGCCACCCCGACCTCGAGCACGACCAGGTTCGTCACCGGCAGCGCGCCGAGGCTGGCGCCCATCGTGCGGCGGCGCGCGCTGATCGTCGCGCGCGGGGCCGCCGGCGGCCTGGGCATCGCCGGTCCCGGCCGGCCGCCGGGGGGAGGTGGCGGGAGCGGTCCGCCGGGGCCCGGCGGACCACCGCGGCCCCCGGGACCACCCGGGCCGGGCGGCCGCGGCGGCTGACCCGGTGGCATCCCGCCCTGTCGTGGAGGCGTCGTCACCGACATCCGCTCGTTCTTCCCCTCGGAGTTCGTCCTGGTCACGCAGGATAACCGGGCCAGTTGGCCGAGAACCCGCATGCGCGGGGCGTCGACCCGGCTATCCTGCGAAACCGTACCGCGAGTGGGAGAGCTGCAGGCCGAGAATGCCGTCAACACCGACGACCAAGTCACAGGTTCAGGCATACCGCTTCGTGCTCCGGCGCATGCAGTCCGCGCTGGTGCGCAAGGACGCGGTCATGCTCCACGATCCGATGCGCACGCACAGCCGGGCCACGATCGTCGGGGTGTGCATCGCCGCGGTCGCGGTGGTCGGCTTCCTGGTGTGGGGGCTGCTGAGCCCCGATCCCAAGCCGCCCAACGAGGACAGCATTCTGATCAGCAAGCAGTCCGGGCAGGTGTACGTGCTGATCAGCAACCCGAGGCAGCTGATCCCCACGTTCAACCTCGCGTCGGCCCGCCTGCTGCTGGTCGCCCGGCAGCAGCAGAACCAGCAGGCGCAGGCCGGCGGGACGGCCGGACAGATCCCTTCCGGCAGCCTCAGCGGCGGTCAGGGCCCCAAGGAAGCCACGATGGTGGACGAGAAGGAGCTCAAGGACATCCCGCGGGGACGGATGACCGGCATCCAGAACGGCCCGGACATGTTGCCCGGCAACGACGCCCGGATCGACCCGTACTGGGCGGTGTGCGACGCCTACGAGGTCGACCGGACCCTGCCGGACCCGACGAGCGAGAACAACGTCGAGACCACGGTGCTCGCCGGCGTCAAGGACCTCGGGCCCGAGCTCGCCGAGTCGCACGCGCTGCTGGTCCGTGGCGATGACAACAAGGTCTACCTGGTGTACCGCACTCCGGTGACGGCCAACATCAAGAACGCCAACGCCGTCAAGGCCGAGGTGAACATGGGCGACGCCAACGTGAAGGCCGCGCTCAAGCTGAACGACTCCGACGTCCGGCGGATCACCACGGGCCTGCTGAACGCGATCCCGGCGCAACCGCCGCTCACCCCGCCCATCATCGAGGGCCGCGGCGAGCAGCCGAACGGGTTCCAGGTGGAGAACCTCCTGATCGGTCAGGTGTTCCAGGTGGAACGGGCCGGCCAGCGCGAGTTCGACTACTACGTCATGCTGCGCGGCGGCATCGAGCTGATCAAGCGGACCACCGCGGATCTGATCCGGTTCACCGAGTCGCTCAACGCCAAGGAGATTCCCACGGTCGCGGCGGACGCGATCTCCGGCGTGCCGAACGTGGATGAGATCGACGACAAGCCCTCCCCGTCGGTCCAGCCCGAGATCCTCACCGCGGAGGCGAACCCGATCGCCTGCCTCGGCTGGACCGTGACCGGCGAGGGCAACTCCGCGGACTCCCACACCGCGGTGCACGTCGGCGTGGAGGTGCCGCTGCCGAGGAAGCCCGACGGCACCCGGTACGAGAGCATCAGGATCGGCACCCCCGGCGCGAACGGGCAGCGGATCGACCGGTTCTTCATGCCGCCGGGCCGGGCCGCCGTGGTCCGCGGCGCGGAGTCCAAAGAGGACTTCGGCCGCGGACCGATCTACCTGATCTCCGACCGCGGCGTGAAGTACGGCGTGCCGGACGTGCAGACCGCGAACATCCTCGGCCTTGCGGACCAGAGGCCGGCCTACTCCCAGATCACCAACCTGCTGCCCGACGGGGCCTCGCTGAACACCCGCGACGTGCTGCAGACCTACGACTCGGTCCCGGTGCAGCCCGGCGTCTTCGAGACCCAGCAACAGCAGGCCGGCGGCGGCAACGGAGGAGGATGACGGTGCCGCCCGAGGAAGACCGCTCCGTGGACAGCGTCCGCTCGGTGGACTCCGTCCACTCCGTACTGTCCGCCGGCTCGCTGGTGAGCGTCATGTCGGCCGGCAGCATCCTGTCGATCGGATCATCCGGCTCGATCCTGTCCATCGGCTCGGCCGGGTCGATCCTGTCGGTCGGCTCGGCCGGGTCGATCCTGTCGGTCGGCTCGTTCGCCTCCGCCCTGTCCTACCGCTCCGCCTTCTCGATCCTCGGCCGCAACCAGGCGTTCACGATCAACCGCCCGCGCCGGCGGGCGCTGGTCGCCGTGGCGCTCGCCGCCGTCGCCTGCGGGGTGGTCAGCTCACGCCGGCGGTGACCACCTGCGCCATGCCGATCATCCCGGTGGCGTTGGGGTGCAGCGGAGCGGCCACGTTGAGCGGGACCAGCGGCTCGGTCCACCGGATGAGCGGGGACTTGCAGACGTCCTTGCCGATGCCCGGGGTGCGGATGTCGATGTAGGTGGCGCCGTGCGCGCCGGCCTCGGCGACGAAGACCTGGTTGAGCTGGTCGATCTTGGCCTGGATGTAGTTGGCGTCCCTTGCCCACAGCGGCACCAGCGGGTGGCAGCCGTTGGGCGGCAGGTAGGTGGTGTAGCCGACGATGTACACCGCCGCGTTCGGGGCGCGCTGGTGGATGCCGTCGAGCACGGCGGCGATGCGCGGGGCCACGCCGGCGATCCGCTCGCCGTAGACGTCCCGGCCGCCGGCGGTGTTGCGGTCCGCGCAGGACGTGCCGAACGGTTCGGGCAGAAGGTTGACGCAGTCGAGGGCCAGGCCGACCAGGCCCGCGTCGTTGCCGCCGATCTGCACGGTGACCAGGGTGGTGTCCGGGCCGAGCGCGTCGAACTGCGGCGGCACGGTGCCCAGCTCGGTCTCCTGCGGGTTGGTCATGTCCGCGGTGACCGCGCCGGAGCAGGTGACGTCCGTGATCGGCACGCCGAGCCGCCGCGCGACGAGCTTGGGGTAGTTGTTGGTCGACCGCAGGCAGCCGGGCGCGCTCAGGTCGGGCAGCGGGATCAGCGGGCCGGCCGCGGCGGAGTCGCCGAGCGCGACGTAGCGCCGCCCGGTGGCGGAGGCCACCCCGGCCGGAGCGATCACGGTCGACACAAGGAAAAGCAGGGCAAGCACACCCGCGACACGCCTGGTCATCGTCGACCACCTCCAGCCGGATTGTGAGTCCCGGGTGGAGGGTTGGGGTACCGCCGGACGGTTAGATGCCAGGCGCGGCGCCGTAACCGTCGGCAATCAGCAGCGTGATCAGGACGAGCCAGCAGAGCACGAAGGTCAGCAGCCAGAACAGGTGGCTGGTGAGCATGCGGGTCATGGCGAACCTCCATCGAGGGGCGAGATCGATGCCGGGTCCGGGTCGCTGGGTAGTCGGGGGGCGTCCGGCTACCCAGCTAGAGCCATCGATTCCGCCGGAAGGTGCGATAGAGGATCACGCAGGCGACCACGATCAGCGCCAGCACCGCCGGGTAGCCGAACTTCCACCGCAGCTCGGGCATGAAGTCGAAGTTCATGCCGTAGACGCCGACCACCATGGTCGGCACCGCGATGATCGCCGCCCATGAGGTGATCTTGCGCATGTCGTTGCTCTGCTGCAGCGTGATCTTGGCCAGGGTGGCGTCGACCAGCGTGGTGAGCAGCTCGTCGAAGCTGGCGATGTGCTCGGAGACCGTGGTCAGGTGGTCGTCGACGTCCCGGAAGTAGGACCGGACCTCGTCGGGCACGAGCGGCGAGTAGCCCTCGGCCAGCCGGCGCAGCGGGTTGGCCAGCGGCGTCACCGACCGGCGCAGCTCGAGAACCTCGCGCTTCATCAGGTACATCTGCTCGGCGCCGATCGGGCTGTTCGGGGCGAACACCATCGACTCGATCTCGTCGATGTCCTCCTCGATCGACTCGGTCACGGCCAGGTAGCTGTCCACCACCCGGTCGGCGATCGCGTGCAGCACCGCGGCCGGCCCGGAGGCGAGCCGCTCGGGATCGGCCTCGAGCTCGGCGCGGAGGCCGTGCAGGCCGGAATGCTGGCCGTGCCGCACCGTGACGATGAAGTCCCGGCCGAGGAAGGCCATGATCTCGCCGGTCTCCACGATCTCGTTGGCCGTGGTCGGCGACTCGTGCTCGATGTAGCGCACGGTCTTGAGGACCATGAACAGGATGTCGTCGTAGCGCTCCAGCTTGGGCCGCTGGTGCGCGCACACCGCGTCCTCCACCGCCAGCTCGTGCAGCCCGAAGGTCTCGGCGATGCCCTGGATCTGCTCGTCGTCCGGCTCGAACAGGCCGATCCAGACGAACCCCTCGCAGCGCCTGCGCACCTCGGCGACGGCGTCGGTGTGCGTCCACCGGCCGGGCAAGCGCTTGCCTTCGACGTAGACGGCACAGTCCACCACGTAGGCGGAGATCGGCACCGGGACCGGGCGGTCGGGCTGCCGGCTCGCGCGGGCCCTCAGCCCGGACAGCGAGGGAATCGTAGGCATGTGGGGCCTCCAGCTGCTCACGTCAGGCAATGACGCGCCGGGAGGGATCGGCCGGCGCGGCGGGCGTCCCAGCCGGAACCACAGGGCCTAGCGGGTGACCGTGGGTTCGGTGGGGACGCAGGTGGTACTGCACCCGTTCGAGCTGTCGGCCGTATGCGGGCCGCTCATGCGTCCTCACCTCCTCCGGTCGCGGTGCCTCCAGACACCAATCGCCCAGGGTACACCAGCACTGATCAATTGCAGTATCGCTGCGTGCTCGACCTGCACGGGTGGACTCGCTCACACCTGGTGGGGAACGCGAATGCGGGCCGGGCACACTGTCCTTCGTTCCCGCACGGATGGAGGCGTGGCGTGCAGTTCGGTCGGTACTTCGAGGAGTTCGAGATCGGCGCGGTCTACAAGCACTGGCCGGGCAAGACCGTGACCGAGTACGACGACCACCTGTTCTGCCTGCTGACCATGAACCACCATCCGCTGCACCTGGACGCCCACTACGCCGAGAACACCACCGACTTCGGTCGCAACGTCGTGGTCGGCAACTACGTGTACTCCCTTGTGCTCGGCATGTCCGTGCCGGACGTGTCCGGCAAGGCGATCGCGAACCTCGAGATCGAGTCGCTGCGGCACCTCAAGCCGACGTTCCACGGCGACACCATCTACGGCGAGACCGAGGTGCTGGACAAGACCCCGTCGAAATCCAAGGACGACCGGGGCGTGGTCTACGTCGAGACCCGCGGCTACAAGCAGGACGGCACCGTGGTGCTCAGCTTCCGCCGCAAGGTCATGGTGCCCAAGCGTTCCTACGGCGAGGCCCGCGGCGGCGAGCAGCCGGGTCGCCCGGAGCCGAGGACCTAAGCCATGTTCGAACTGCGCTGGGGTCGGCAATTCTTTGGCGAGGGCGGCCGCCACACGACGGCAAGGGCAGAGGCGAGGAACGAGCCCCTGCCCGCAGTCGTCGTCAGCCAACCCCCCATGCCGAGTAACCACCCACCCCGGCCCGCAACCCACCAAGCAACCCGACCCGAGGCCGCTCGCCGAAGGCGACCGGCGGCCTTGCCTGAGCTAGAAACACTGCCGAGTAGGGGATGATCATGGCGGCCCCGGAGCTCGAGCGCGTCCAGTACCGTCTGCGCCAGTTCGCCCAGCACGTCGCGGCCGGGGTCTCGCCGCTGTACGCGCACCTGGCCGAGCGGGCGGCCGACGACGCCGAGGTCGCCGGCCTGCTCACCGCCACAAGCCCGGAGTTCGCCACCCCGACCCTGCTGCTGGCCGCGGTGCACCGGGTGCTGCAGGCCGAGCCGGTGCACGAGCTGAGCAACTACTACCCATCGCTCGGTGGCAGCTACGGCGTCGACTCCGGCACCTGGCCGCTGTTTCGCGCCTTCACCCTCGAGCGCGCCGACGCCGTCCGCGCGCTGATCGCCACCCGGACCACCCAGACCAACGAGGTGCGCAGGGCCGCGCTGCTCTACCCGGCGGTGGCCATGGCCGCCGCGCGCCGGCCGATCGCGCTGCTCGAGGTGGGCTGCAGCGCCGGGCTGCTGCTCAACCTCGACCGGTACTCCTACCGGTACCAGACCGAGCAGGCCGGTCAGCTCGTCGCTGGCCCGGCCAAGGCCACGGTGGGGCTGCACTGCGCGCTGGAGCTGGCCCCGGGCGCGACGCTTCCGGTGCTGCCGAAGAAGCTGACCGTCGGTGCGCGGTTCGGGTTGGACCGTGCGCCGGTCGACCTGGCCGACGAGGAGCAGTACGCCTGGCTGGAGGCGTGCATCTGGGCCGACCAACCCGAGCGGCTGCGGTTGTTCTCGGCCGCGGCAAGGGCCCAGCGCGACAACCGACCCGAGCTGGTCACCGGTGACGCGATCGACGATCTGCCCGCCGTGGCCGCCCGGGTGCCGGCCGAGCTGCCGCTGGTGGTGCTCACCAGCTCGGCCATGTTCTACCTGCCCAAGCCGCGCCGGGCGGACTTCGTCGCCGCGCTCGGGGAGCTGGCCGCGCGGCGTCCGGTGCACTGGGTCACCCACGACGAGTACGAGGCCGCCCTGCGCCACGTCCTGCCCGACCGCGCGGATCTGCGGTGGCCCAAGGAGGACGGCCACAGTTTCGGCACGCTCGGCCTGGTGCGCTGGGAGGACGGCCGCGCGGTCGGCCGCGCGCTGGCGAAGACGGCGTGGCACGGGCAGCGCATGACCTGGCTCCCCTGACCACGCCGGCGCCGTGTCGGAGTGTCACACGATGATCTGCCACTCCCGCAGGGTCTCGGCGAGCAGCGGCGACAGTGCCCCGGCCCGCTCCAGCTCGGCGAACCGAGCGGCGTCGACCCAGGCCACGTCCGCCGCGTCGTCGCCGGGTCGCAGCCGGCCGCCGGTCACCTCGCAGGCGTAGTCGTAGATCGCGTAGACCCCGCCGGGGGCGGCCCGCTCGACGGCACCGACGAGGGCACCGGGTCGAACCGTCAGGCCGGTCTCCTCTACCATCTCCCGGACCACCGCGTCGGCGTCGGTCTCGCCGGCCTCGACCCGGCCGCCGGGCAGCGACCACCTGCCCCGGCCCGGTTCGTTGGCCCGCTTGACCAGGAGTAGTCGTCCCGTTGCGTCACGGACGATCCCGCCGACGCACCTGATAATCCCAACGCCGGAGCCGGTCACGAACACCGAGCGTAGCCCGTACAACGGTAGGCGTACCCCGTACTGACCCAACAGCGGGACTTGCCTCCCCTTCATGAGCGATGTGCGGTACAACGGACTTCAGCAGTGCAAGATCAGTTCGGAGGGACGGCTGTGAAAGCGAAGAAGATCCTACTTATTGTAGGTATTGCATTGATTGCGTTCTTCCTGATCAGTCAACCGGTGCAGTCCGCGGCGCTGGTGAATGACATCCTGCTCGGGTTGAAGAACGCGGCCGAGGCGGTCATCACGTTCGTACGCTCGGTATTCCAGGGCTGATCGAGTACCGTTTCAGCTATGTTCGCGCCACGGGACCCGGACGAGTATCTGCTCGACTCGGAGCGCCGAGTGATCCGGGTGCGCCTGCACTGGGCCAGCCTGGCCTGGGACACCTTCGAAGCTGCCGCCTTGCTCGCCGTGTGCGTGATGGTCTCGTACCTGCTGCCGCCCGCCGGCTGGCTGATCCAGAACGTCCTGTGGTACATCGCGCTTGCGGTCGTCCTGCGCTACGCCTACCAGGTGCTCTCCTGGTGGGTCGAGCGGATCGTGGTCACCGACAAGCGAATCCTGATGACCACCGGCGTGTTCACCACCCGGGTGCTGATGATGCCGATCAGCAAGGTCACCGACCTCACGTACAAGCGAACGCTCAACGGCCGGATGCTCGGCTACGGCACGATGATCGTCGAGTCGGCCGGCCAGATCCAGGCGCTCAACTACATCGAGTTCCTCCCCAAGCCCGAGCAGGTCTACGACGCCATCTCGGAGCTGGTCTTCGGTGACAAGAAGGCCCAGGCGGAGCGCTTCTCGATGATGAAGGCCCGCCGCATGGCCCAGGGCAAGCGACCCGTCGGCTGAACGGGGCGGGACCCGCCGGCCCGGACATGTCGTCCACACTGGACTACATGCGCATCGACCTGCACACCCACTCCACGGTCTCCGACGGGACCGACACCCCGGCTCAGCTGGTCGCGGCCGCGGCCGGGGCGGGGTTGGACGTGCTGGCCATCACCGATCACGACAGCACGGGCGGGTGGGCGGAGGCGGCCGAGGCGTTGCCGCCAGGGCTGACGTTGGTGCGCGGCGCCGAGCTGTCGTGCTGGTCGCCGGACGGGCGTGGCGGGCACTGCACGGTGCACCTGCTGGCGTACCTGTTCGACCCGGAGGCCGACGCGGTGGTCGCCGAGCACGCCAGGGCGCGGGCGCAGCGGCGGCAGCGGCTGCAGCGGATCGCCGAGCGGATGGCGGCGGACGGCTTTCCGGTGGACGCCGATGCGTTGCTGGCCGGGCTGCCGCCCGGGTCGACGGCCGGCCGCCCGCACCTGGCCGCGGCGCTGGTGTCCGCCGGTGTCGTGTCCACTGTGGACGAGGCGTTCGCGCGGTTCCTGAACGATCGCGGGCGGTACTACGTGCCGAGCAGCAAGACGCCGGTCGAGGCGGCGATCGGCATGGTCGGGCAGGCGGGCGGGGTCAGCGTGCTGGCCCACGCGTTCGCGCACCACCGCGGGCCCACGGTGACCGCCGGGGTGATCCGGGAGCTGGCCGCCGCCGGCCTGGACGGGGTGGAGGTGGACCACCCCGACCACGACGCCGATGCGCGGGCCGAGCTGCGGGCGCTCGCGGGCGAGCTCGACCTGCTGACCACCGGGTCGAGCGACTACCACGGCAGCAACAAGACAATCCACTTAGGACAGGAGCTGACCTCGCCCTGGGTGCTCGACGCGATCGTGGAGCGGGCAACCGGCGCCGAGCTTCTGGTCGGGTGAGTGCGGGCGGTGTCGGGCCCATTGCCTACGCTGGAGTTGTGCACGGGCAGTTGGGCTTCGACAGCATGCCGCGCAAGTTGATCAGGGTCACGCCCGCCCGGCTTGCGGTCTGGAGCGACTGTCCACGCCGTTACCGGATGACCTATCTCGACCGGCCGACGCCGCCGCGCGGCGGGCCGTGGGCGCACAGCACCGTGGGCGCCGTCGTGCACAACGCGTTGCGGGCGTTCTTCGACCTGCCGGTGCGCAAGCGGACGCCGGAGGCGGCGGCCGCGCTCGTGGGTCAGGGCTGGAAGGACGACGGGTTCGCCGGGCCCGAGCAGTCGGCCCGGTTCCGGGCCAAGGCAAGCGACTGGGTCGCCGACTACGTGGCCGGGCTGGACGTGGGCATGGATCCGGTCGGCCTCGAGCGGTGGGTGTCCGCGCCGGTCGGCACGATCGTGGCCGAGGGCCGGGTGGACCGGATCGACGAGCGCGGCGACGAGCTGGTGATCGTCGACTACAAGACCGGCCGGCACGCGCTGACCACCGACGACGCCCGCGGGTCGCAGGCGCTGGCGCTGTACGTGATCGCCGCGCGGCGCACGCTGCGCCGGCCGTGCCGCCGGGTGGAGCTGCACCACCTGCCGAGCGGCACGGTCGCGGTCTGGGAGCACACCGAGGAGTCGCTGGACCGGCACCGCAGGCGCGCCGAGGAGACGGCCGAGGAGCTTCAGCTGGCGACGGATACCCTCGATGCCGGCGGCGCGGCGGACGTGTTGTTTCCGGCCCGCGTCGGGCGGCAGTGCGCCTTCTGCGACTTCCGGCGCAGCTGTCCGGAGGGCCAGGCCGCCGGTCCCGCCGCCGAGCCATGGGCGTTGCTGGTCGACGACTGAGGAGTTCTCGTGCAGGATTCGGCTCCGCCGCCCGCGCTCGAGCCGGTGTCGGGCTCGAGCCCGACCGAGCCGCTGGTGGCGCCCGAGCGGGGCCGGGCGCGGTCCGGTTTCTGGCGTGAGTTGTCCGGCGCACTGGCCGTCGGGCTGGCCGTGCTCGCCGCCGCGGTGCTGGTGTTCCAGATCGTGTCCTTGGCTCGCGGGATGCCCGGTCCCGGCCTGGCCACGGTCCTCGGTCACGTGGCGGCGGCCGCGGTCGCGGTGCTGGCTCAGCGGTTCGCCGACCGGCGGCGCGGCCGGGTGGGCGTGGCGGCCGTGCTCGGTGTCCTGCTGATCACCGGCGCTACCCTGTGGATCTTCTGGTGGGCCTGAGACTCAGGCGGCGGCGCGCGCGGCGGGGACGTAGTCGGCGTAGTAGAGCAGCCAGGTCCGCCAGGTCGGCATGAGCGTGTAGAGCAGCTCCTCCGGGTTCTCCACGTTGGGGGAGTGCCGGGCGTTGCGGATGACGGCGAAGTCGGCGTCGAGGCGGTCGGCCATGTCGCGCTGGGCGGACACCGGCCAGGCGTCGTCGCCCTCCCCGCACATCACAAGGGCCTGGGCGCCGGTCGACTGCAGCGTGCGGGCCAGCGCGCCGACCAGGTCGGGCTCGGTGCGCAGGCCGTGCGCCATGCCGAGCAGGGCGGCCGGGTTGGACCGCAGGAACCGGGTGCGCAGGAAGGCCTTGAGCTCCGGCGGGTGCGCGATCCAGGCGGGGTTGTGCGCGTCGAGGGTGTCCCGCAGCTTCTGCGCGGCCTCCATGCCGTACTGCCGGATGGCCGGCTCGCCGATGTCCAGCGCCTGCCGGCGCCAGCCCTGCGGCAGCTCGGCCGGGCCGCTGTCCACCAGGGTCAGCCCGACGATGGGGGCGCCGGCCAGCACCGCGGCGCGCGCGACAAGGCCGCCGTAGGAGTGGCCGAGCAGCATCACCGGCTGGCCGCCGGCGGCCAGCTTGCCCACCAGCTCGGCGACCACCAGCCCGAGGGAGCTCGGCAGGTAGGCGGACTCGTCGCTGGGTCCCCCCGACTCGTACTGGCCGGGCAGGTCGATCGCGAGCGCGTCGAAGCCCTCGTCGGAGATGGTGTCCAGCATCGGCGCGAAGTCTTCCTTGGACCCCGTGTAGCCCGGCACCAGCAGGGCGATCGGCGCCGGACCGCGGCGACCCCTTGCCTTGATGTGCAGGCCGGCGATCGGGCCGTACCGGCCGAGCAGGTCAATCCGTTTGGCCCGGTGCGGGCTCAGCTGGGACCACGGCTGCGAGGCAGGAGAAGTCACCACTCGAGTGTGCATGACGGGGGCTGTAATTACCGTGGAGCTTCAACGAAGTGCGACTAGATTCGCACCTCGTTGCTCCAGGACCATGGGTCCGATCGTGGACATCGTGACCGGCCCGGAGTACTCCGCCCGGTCCACCGGGATCGTCCCGACGAACTCCCCGGTGGCCTGGTCGACCACCCTGATGCCGTCGACCACGGGAAACAGCGCCCGCCCCGCGAAGATCGTGCCGGCGCCGAGCGTGCCCTGCACCGTCCACAGCGGCCGAAGCTCCACGCTGTGCAGCGCGATGGTCCGCGAGCCGGTGTACCAGTACACCGCCGCGGCCCCCGGCGTGGTCGGCACCACCAGGCCGGGCGGGTCGCCGCGCAGGTCCTGCTCCGGCAGGCCGAGCGGGTACTCGGCCACCTGCTTGCCCTGGTCGTCGTACACGACCAGCCGGCTCGGGTCGGGCAGCACGACCGCGGTGCGCTCCTGGCCCGTCGCGGCGCTCATGGCCACCACCCTGGCCGACGACGAGCCGACCACCACGCTGAACACCACCGCGGGCTCGTCGGCCTTGTTGTCGGAGTTGGTCGCGCGGTAGACGGTCAGCCGGTCGCCGGGGTCGGAGCCGCACCGCTCGATGACCCCGATCCGACCGGACGCGACCGCGACCGACCCGTAGGTGCAGTCGGTGCGCGGCTGCTTGCCGGAGTTCACGATGGCCGGCAGGGTGCCGTACTCCATCGTCTGGACCAGGTCCGACCGCCAGGTGGTCAGCAGCCGGCGGCCGGTGGTGGTCACGTAGGTGCCGTCGTAGAGCAGCCGGGTGTCGACCTCCGCGTCGGTGTGCCGCTGCCCGGACTGGGGCTTGTCCACCGGCTCGTCCGGCTTGCGCTGCTTGCCGCGCAGCCCGGTGGCCGGGTCGAACGCGATGGCCTCGCTGCAGCCGCCGCCCGCCCGGGAGTCGCCGGCCGGCAGCAGGCCGCCATCGGTCCGGTACACCGCGATGGCCAGCGAGAACGCCGGGGCGATCGTGCACAGCGGCAGGTCGCGGGCGTAACGCCAGAGCACCTCGCCGGTCAGCGGGTCGCGGCCGGCGACCTCCCCGCCGTCGCCGGTCACCACGACCGGGCCGGCCGCGACCGGCACCTGGGTCGCCGAGCTCGGCGCCCGCCAGGCCTCGCCGAGCGACGGCGGGAACACGGTGGGCAGCTGCGGCTCGGGCACCGGTTCGGGATTGGTCTGGTGCGTGGTGGCCCGGATCTCGCTGCCCTGCCAGATCAGCAGGCCGACGAGCAGGGCCACGATCACGATCAGCACCGCCGCGAGGACGTCGAGCCCGGTGCGGAACCTGGTCCGCTCGGCGGGGTCCAGCGGCTCCGGCTCGACCGGACCCGCCGGGTACTCCCCGTCGAGCACGTCCTCGGAGCCGAAGACGGTGCCTTGCTGGTCGGCGCGCACGGGCCTAGTCTGCCGGGCGCCCTGTTTCACCGGTGTTCGGGCTCTCGGTCACCTCGACCCCGGCCCGCCTGCGGCGGCGCCGGCGCGCGGGCCGGTCGGCATGCGCGTCCTTGGCCTCGACCACCTCGGCCGCCTGGCCGTTGTC
>NZ_DASZCQ010000054.1:0-19819 GCF_035942955.1 Actinophytocola sp.
TCGGCGACGACGGTCTTGATCCCGGCGTCCACGCTGGAGCGCTGCTTGCGGTTGCGGACCAGTTCCACCCACACACCCACCAGGGCGACCAGCACCGCGCCGGCGGTGGAGATGGCGGTGATGAGGACGGCGTCGCTCATGCCGGCCCCCGGCAGGCCGAGCAGTCACCGGGCTCGGCCGGCGCGCGGCATGTCGCGTCGTGGATCCGGGCGGCGCGATCGGGGTCGAGCTCGTGGGTGGTGCACGCGTAGACCAGCACGATCGCCTCGGTCTCCGACCGGGGCAGTTCGCCCATGGCGTGCAGTTGGGCGATCTCGTCGGGGGTGGCCCAGCGCTGCCAGCCCAGGTGCACCTCGTTGGCGCAGTCCAGCACGCGGGTCAGGCCGGAGGCCCCGCACACCACGTCCATCAGCCCTCCTACGGCTTGATCCACAGTCCGGCGAAGCGGGGTTGGGTGTAGTCGGTGGTGGCGGTGTTGAGCGCGCCGCCGCTGCTCTGGAAGTACTCGACCCGCAGGATGTCGCCGGCCGAGCACTGGACCGGGGTCCACTGGGTCAGCGCCCACCCGTTCTCGGTGGCCGCCGGGGGCGGTGCACCGCCGCCGGAGGCGGCGACCACAGAGCCGTTCTTGGTGATCCGGGCAAGGCGGGTGCCGGTGACGTTGCCCGCGGTCGCGCCGCCGCCCATCACCATGTACAGGCCCGCGGTGGCGATGGTGATCCGGTCGGTGTTGGCCGAGGTGGAGTGCAGGTTGTCGGGGTCGTTGTCGTCGGTGTTGAACACCAGCGCGGTGAACGTGGCGTTGTTGATCGACTGGGCGGCGGTGTTGCGGACGAACCACGTGGGCGGGTCGCCCGGCCCGGCCTCCAGCGCGGCGATGCGAGTCTCGAGGGCGGCGATGTCGGCGGCGAGCGCCGGGGCGCCGGCGAGAATGGTCATAGCCCCCACGTCCGTTCGTCGGCCACGTGCACCTCGTCACCTAGGTCGTGGGTCTTGACCACCCCGTTGACCGATCGGGTCACGGTGAAGGTCTGCGGCGAGCTGGCGCCGGAGACGGCGGTGACGGTCATGCGCTCCCCGCCGATCATGATGTCGAAGGGCATGTGCCCGGCCGAGGTTGTCCACAGCACGCCGTCGGAGATGGCGACCTCGACGCTGGTCTCGGTGGTGTCGAGGTCCTCGTTGAGGGTGGTGCCGCCGGAGTCCCACCGGTTGGCGTCCCACACCAGCGGGTCGTAGAGCACCGCGGGGGAGGTGGTGAACCCGATCCGGTGCACCCGGGCGTTGATCTCCTCGGTGTAGCCCTGGATCAGCTGGGAGATCAGCTCGTAGAACCCGCGGGACTCCCCGCCGTCGATGGTCAGCTTGTCACCCAGGTCGGCCGACAGGATCTCCATCGCCAGGATCGGGTCATCGACGAACGGCTTGCGGGCCAGGTCGACCCAGACCTTGTCGAACCGGTGTTCGACGATCGTGCGCTGATAGGCCTGCCAGGCGGAGATCTGCTCCACCTGCGCGTCGGTCTCGACGCTGACCGTGTCACCGCCGGGGCGCCGGCCCACCCCGTTCGGTGGTTGCGCGGTCGCCCGGCGACCGGAGTCGATCACCGTGCGCGCCGACGAACCGCCGGTGCGCGACACGGTCACGTCGTTGGCGACCTCCCGGGTGTCCAGGGTGCGCCGCAACGTCGGCGACAGGTGCTTGGCCGCCAAGTCCAGGGCGATCACCGCCGTCTGGTTGTACAGCGCGCCGTGCTCCCAGAAGTGCGGTGCCAACAGAGCCCGAGACTCCCCCAACATGCCCTGGTCAGCCTCGGTCAGCTCCTCCAGCAATGCCTGAAAGTTCAGGGGTCGTTGAATCCCCAGCGGGGCCGAGGTCACCAGCGGCGTCTGCGTGGTGGCCTGGTCGACTTCTTCCTCACCGCACAGCCGCTCGAATCGACCGATCGCCGTCTCCCCCTCATACCCGGCGAGCTGGGTGGCCAACGTGAACAGCGAGTCGACGGCGTTCTGGACCAGGATGTGCCCGATCGCGACCTGGTCGAGGTGGCCCTTGTCGTTGATGATGATCTCGGTGAACCGGCCGAAGGTGTAGCCGGCCAGGGTGCCGGACGCGCCGCCGCCGGCGCCGTCTTCGACCAGGGTGGCCAGGTCCCATTCGATGTCCGCGCCGACCTGCGTCAACTCGAACGACAACCAGATCTTGTTGCCGGTCAAGGTAAATCCGAGGGCGCCGGAGTCGTAGACCTGTACCCCGGACTGGTTGTCGGCGATGATCTTCATCGCGCCGCCGGTCAGGAAGTACAGCCCCCACAACCGGGCCGTGCCGGTGGTGCGGAACAGGCAGATCTGCGACCCATCCGCCGGCGGGCTCGTCGCGCTGACGTGGATGAGGAACCGGGTCTGCTGCGCCGACGTGCCCGAGTAGGTGGGCACCGTCCCGGTCCAGGTGGACCCGTTACACAGCGGCAGCGCCTTGGAGGCCCGGAACTCGGAGAACGACGACAGGGTTGGCTCGCCCAGGATGGTCATTGCCGGGCCACCGATGCCGGAGGCAAGCACCGTGGCGTTGTCGTCGTCCTCGCACGGCCAGTACGCCACCGGCACGTTGGTGGTCAACCGGGTGATCGCCCGGCGCATCACCGACTCCAGCGCCTCCTGCCCGGTGCCCAGCCGGCCGAGGATCGACGTGGCGTCCACCCGCACCCACGAATCCACCCCGTCGTCGGTGTCCTCCTCCACCAGCGAGGTGATCTCGCCGAAGAACCGCGGGAACCGGATCCGGAAGTTGTCGATCGTGTAGGTCACGTTGGTGTTGCCCGTACCGGTGACCGCCCGCACCCCCGGCCACCCGACGCGTGACATCGAGGTCGACACGTCGGCCGACGTCCAGTCGTACGGCTCCGGGTCGCCCTGGTTGTACAGCTTCCCCCGGATCGTCGACCCCTCCACCAGGGCGTGCAGGGTGTAGGCGCCGCCGCCCACCCCGGCGACGGTGGTCGGGCCGTCGAGGTAGGTGCCGTCGAGGTCGCGCAGGGCCAGGCGCACGACGCCGGCGCTGGTGACGTCGATCTCGACAGTGGCGTGACTGGTCGCTGACGTGCCGCGCAGCGTGAGTCCGAACTGATTGTTGCCCGAGGCCGGGGTGGCCAACGACAGGTCAGCGATCACCTCGTAGTCACCCAGTCCGGCCAACGCGGCCAGGTAGGCGCGCCGGGTGGTCGACGCCGCGGCGATCGTGATCGTCCCGGTCGACCCGCCCACGTCGAACTCGCTCGCCGTGCCGGACAGCGTCCAAACGTGGCCGCTAGTCGTGCTGCTCCATCCGTCCACGACGATGCGTCCGTAGAGGTCGTAGACCAGGTCGTCGATGGTGTGCCGGACCGGGGCGCCCAGGTCGAAATGCCCATACCAGGGGGAGGCCGGGTTGAGCGGCGAGTAGTCCCCATCCCCGTCGCGCGGGCCGTTGCCGAGGGTGAAGCTCATCGACCCAGGGGTGATCGACCCGAACGGCGACGACCGGCCACGGTGGATAGTCACGCCGGCCGACTGCCGCAGGTGCTCCGACACGTCGCGCCACTGCCCATCCAGGTACAGCTCAACCGTCTGGCTACGGACGTCGGCCGGGAACGCCACAGTTCAGCCCGTCCGCACCCGGCCGGTAGTCAGGTCGGCCTGCAACCTCAGCACGCCCCGGTCGATCAGGCTGCCCACGAACCCGGCCGCCGCGTAGTCGCCGCCCGGCGCGGCAGCCAAGGTGACCTGCACGTTGGTCGAGCCGCCGCCCATCCAGCTGGCCATCATGCGCTCGCTGTCCGGGCTGGAATGGACCGTCGACCCAGGTGCGAGGTCGACGATCTCCGGGCCGCGCTCGCCGACCAGCACCTGGTTGCTGCGCGGGCCGCCCTCGGCCGCGTGGCCGGCACCGACGATGCCGCCGTGGGCGTAGCCGCCCCCGAAGAGCCCGGCGACGAACGCCTTGACTTGCAGCTCGTAGCGCTTCTGTACCAGTCGTTGCAAATCGTCGCGCAACCGGCTCAGCGTGTCGTGTGCTCCTGAGGTGTCCGCCGACACGGTGGCCGTGTAGTTCCCTGGGATCAGGCCCAGCTTGTCGGCCATGGTCTGTGCCGCGGTGGCGTCCATACCCATCTGGGTTGCCAGCCGGATGAACTCTTCGCGCTGGCTGGCGACGAACCCCTGCACCTCCTGTGACGTGGCGCCCTGGTTCTCCATCGCCTCGATCACGTCGTAGGTCGACTTGACCACATCGTCGAGCGCCGACCGGTTCTCCCTGCCTTTCTCGGTGGAGATGTCGAGATTCTTCCCATTCTTCGCAATCGACTCGGCGGCCTCGTCCAACGCCTCTTGGTGGCGGATCTGCGCCTCACTGAGATCCAACACCCCGCCAGCCAACTCGGAATTGGCCGCGATCAGTTCGTCAAGGGTCTTGACCTGGCGCTCGAGGGACCCGGTCGCCTCATCGGCAGCCCCTGCCCAATCACCAAACTTCGTGGCGCCAGTTTCCAACGAGGTGTTGAGGTCTTCGTTCATAAGGCCGAGTGGCGTGCCGTATTCAACCATGCTCAGAAGACCATCGGCAGCATCACCCAAAACACCGGTAAATGATCGCCATGCCTTCTCGTGTTTCGGAGTAGCCTCATCGATGGCATCAGCGGCGCCAGCGGTTGCGCCCTCCACCTTGCCGAAGTCCTCGGCCACGGTGTCCAGATCCATCGCGAACAACGAATCGCCCAAGTCTTCGGCCTTGGTGCCGAACAGGTCCACCGCGGCCTGGTCCCGCAACACGGGATCCTCGATGGCGCGCAGCTTGTCGAGGGTCAGGTCCAAGGCGTCGTGCGCCCGCTTCCCACCTCCGGCGATCGCATCGGCCATCCGGCCAGCGTCCAGGCCGATGGTCTTAAAGCCCCTCGCGGTCGTCTCGGAACCGTCGATCGCCCTAATCGAGAATTCTTTCAAGGCGTCGGCGGCAAAGTCGGTGTCGCGGGCGCCGGCCTTCATCGCCTGCTGGATCAAACCTAGGGCCTCCGGCCCTTTCAGGCCGAGGTCACGGAACTTCGTCGAGTACTCAACGATTGTGTCGATCAGATCGCCGTTGACATTCAGCTTGGCCTTTGCGCTGGCGGTTACGATTATGTCCAACGCTTCCTGTGCATTACTCGCTAGGCCATTGACCAACAGTTGCTTGGCGGCTCGAGCAACATTGTTTGCATCCTCACCAATGACCTGGGCCGCCGTATGAGCCATTTTGGTGAGTTCCTCGATTTCCGCCTGCGGCGCCTTCAAGTCGATCAACTCATTCTGAAGGACGGCATTCAACGAGGTACCGATGTCCTCAATGGACTCGCCGAAGTTGTCGGAGAACACGTTGCCGGCGATGTCGCCCAGCCGGCCGGCCGCGTCTCCGACCGCGCCGGTCTGCGCGGCCAGGAGTCCGCCGACCTTGTCCTCGGCCCATGTGGTCTGGACGCCGGACAGGATCCCCGTGGCGACGATCCCGCCGAGCAGGGCTCCGCCCGTGGCCATAGGTCCGGACATGCCACCGAGCAGGCCGTCGACCAGGCTAGCGGGGTCGAGTCCGCCGCCGAGGGTGCCCTCGAGCAGGTCGCCCAGGCCGCCGGCGCCGTCGGCCATGCCATCCTTGAGACCCTGGCCGATCTGGTCGCCGGCCCGCTTGGCGTCGTCGGCGGTCTTGTCCAGGTCCTTTTTGATCTGCCGGCGGGCCTTGTCGCTGGCCTGCTCGCCGTCGTTGAACCCGCGCTTGAGGTTGTCCCCAACGTCGGCACCGGCCTTTTTGGACTCGGCACGCATGTCGGTGAAGACCGCGCGGGAGTCGACCTTCTTGACGTGGATGGCGACTTCGTTGTTCACGGCTCAGCCCGCCTGGTCGACGAGCTCGGGCTCGGCGTCGCCGGCCGGTGCCTCGTCGGGGAGGTTAACCACCACGGCCAGCCCGTCGTCGAGCTGCCCGTCCACTTCGGACCGCTGCGGCTCGGTCGGCTCCTGCTCGGCGGCCGGCCGAGATGGAGCGGCGAGCACCACGTTGGCGTACCAGGCGCCGGCGAGCACCCGCAGGAATGCCTCGTCCTGGGCGAGCACGCCCTCCCGGGTGGCCGGCACCGGGCGGCCGCTGTTGAGCAGATCCCACCCGGCCAGCGCATCGGCGAACGCCACGAACAGCCGCAGCTGAGCCAGCCACCGCGCGACCCGTCCGGCCGACCGGTCCGACTGGACCGAGATCCAGTCGGCGCACGCCACCACCCCGGCCACGCCGGGCTTGCGGACGCGCACCGTCAACCCCGGGTACTCGTCGAAGGTCAACGAGTACACCGTCAGGTCGGCGTGCCGGTCGTAGGCCACAGCTCAGGCCCAGGTGGGAACCGCGCCGTCGGCGAGTGCGAACGGCACTGCCCAGAGGAACTCGCCGGTGGGTGAGCGGGTGAGTGGGTAGTCGGTGACCACGCACTCGCACGCCAGAGTCTGGCCGGACACGGTGTTGGTGAACGTGCGGACCACGCTGGTCGACGGGACGGTCTTGAACACGTCGTGGCTCTGGTTGCTCGCGTCGTTGAAGACGCCGTTGAGGGTGCCGGTGAAGTCGGTCAGGTTCAGGATCCGCTCGATGGCCGACTTGTCCAGGCCGGTGACATCCTGCACGGCGCGCGGGGTGGCGAACTGCAGGTTGGTGGCGTCGTTGCGGATGTTGCGGGCGGTGCCGCCGGCGTCGTCGACCGCGCAGGTCGTCCAGCCGAGGCCGTTCTCCTTGGCCATGGGTCATCTCCTCCTGGCGATGTCGGTGAGGCGCCGGTCGAGCGTCTCCCGGTAGTCCTCGATGAACAGGTCGGGGCGGGTGTGGCGGCGCAGCGTCTGCAGGTGCTGGCTGGGGGTGCCGCGGTGCACGATGTACAGCTCCGGTCGGGTGCGGTGCTCGGCGAAGCAGCGCTGCCCGGCGGCGAAGCGGAACACGGTGTAGCCCTCGGCGGTCTTGCCGGGCAGTTCGCGGTAGGTGCGGCCGGACCGGCCGGAGCGGATCAGCTCGGCCTGCAGCTGGCCGACCGGGGTGCGTTCGTCGACCGGCTTGTCGAACCCGTGCCGCCAGGCCAGGCAGCCGGCCTGCTCGCAGGCGGTGACGATGGTCCGGTCAGACGGAGAGAGGACCTGGTGGGTGGTGAACGCCTGCGCCGGCACCCGACGACCGTGCATCAGATCACCGCCTGGGCCGGGTGGCGGTGGCCCTGGACGAGGAACTGCAGGTTGGAGAACCCGCCGCTGGTGGTGGTGACGACCCGCAGGTAGCGCTCGACGGCGATGGCCGCGGTGGCGATGCGCTGCCACGTGGGCCCGGAGGTGATCTGGGTGAACGTCGCGCCGACGACGTCGGCCCACGCGTCGCCGGCGCCGTTGTCGGACGACTCCTGGATCTTGATGGTGGCGTCGGTGCCGGTGAAGGCGAACACGTGCAGGTGGAACACCGCGCCGAACGCCCCGGGGGAGGCGCTGCCGAGGTCGACGCTGGCGCCGTCGGTGGCGCCGGTGTCGGTGCGCTTGCCCCCGGTCAGGTGGATGCCGTACTCCAGGGCGTAGGCGTTGGAGGTGTGGTCGGTGGCGAAGGTGAGCATGCCGTCGGCGGCGCGGTTGCCGTCGTAGTTGAGCTGCTTGGCCACCACCGACACCAGTTGGGTGGAGCTGAGGCTCACGGTGATCAGCTGATCGGCCGACGGCAGCGCCGACAACCGCGGATGCGCGCGGCCGGCGGCGTCGTTGAAGAACGCCGTGGCCGTGATCCCACCGTCGCGCTGCCCGTACAGCCGTTCCATCGCGCTCTTGGTGATCGGGGTGACGTCGTGCGTGCCGATCGGGCAGCGGGTGGCGAACTGCTGGATGTCGTCGCCGAGGTCGTAGCCGGACACGTACAGGGCCTGGCCGAGGCCGTTGCTCTTCGCCATCTACGCCCCCTCCTCTTGTGGCCAGACGTCGTAGACGACGACCGGGATCGTCAGGTCCATGACCCGGTCCATGCCGCCGTCGTCCCATTCCAGGTAGCCGCCCTGGGCGAACAGGGACACGCCGTGCGCGCCCTGCACGTCGATCTCCCGCCGCGGGGTGGTGTTCGGGTCCGTGCCGAGCCGCAGGTCGGCGACCAGGACGCGGATCAGCGCCCACGCCGCGGCGGACAGGTTCGGGTCGATGGCGTCCTTGGGTTCCTGCTCCATCGCCGAGTAGATCCGCAGCTTGACGATCAGCCTGGCGGTGGTCACCGCCAGCCCAGAGGCGCGCGGGACCGGGTCGATGCGGTCCAGCCACAGCGCCGCGGTCAGGCCGTGGCCGGGCCGGTTCGACGGTTCGTGGTCGTTGACCCGCTCAAACCGGCCGAGCTTCGCGGCGTGCGAGTGCACGACGTCGAGGATGTCGCCGGCCACGGCGTCGGGGTCGCTCACCCAATCTCCTTGATCGCCTGGCCGATGACCTGATCGGCGACCTGCGGCAGCCGCGCCTGCACTTCCTGGGCCGCCTCCCGGTAGGGCCGGTGACCCTTGAACGTCGAGCGCTGGTTGCGGCGGCTGGTGCCCTCCAGCCATGCGCCGTAGCGCAGGCCGGGGGTGTGCGTCCGGAACACGTCGCCGCGGCGGTCGACGCGGGTGCGGGAGGCGAACCGGCCGGTGGACCGCTTGGCCTTGCGGCCGATGACCGCGCGCACCGCGTCGCGGCCGACCTCGGCGAGCGCCTCGGCGGCCTCATCGACCGCCGAGTCAACGACCTTGTCGGCCCGCCCGTCGAACAGCGGGCCGGTCAACGTCACGTCCACATCGGCCACGGAGCTCCCCCCTTCCTAGGTGACGGCGCCGACCAGGCTTCGGGTGGCCGGCTGCACCACGGAGCCGACGGCGGAGGGCAGGCCGGCGATGCGGCCGGCCAGCCCTTCCCCGGCGACGGCTGCGGCCGGCTTGCCCAAGACGATGGGTGCGGCACCCCAGGGGATGGGGGGGCCGTCCTCGGTGGTCGTGCCGGTCCCGCCGGACAGGGTGTGGCCGTTGCCGGAGTAGTCGGTGGCCTCGGCGGTGATGAACGGGTGCCAGCGCAGCAGGTCGGCGGTGCGCCGCGGGGTGTACTGGCCGAGCTCCACTTCGACCTCGGCGGGGGTGAGCGCGGCCTGCCACATTTTCACCGCGGCCAGCCGGCCGTCCCAGTACTCGTCGTACGGGTCGTCACCCAGATGGAAGCTGGTCGGGGTGGCCGGGGTGGTGAAGTTGGCCGCCGACGCCGAGCCCAGCACGTCGCCGGCGGCGGCCCGGTAGAAGGTGGCATTGGCGCCGTTGACGACCAGCGCGACCCGATACCACACGCCGGCCGACGCCGACAGCGGGCCGAGGCCGTTGAACGCGTAGCTGCCGGAGTCGTAGGCCTGCAGGTCGGTGCTGGCGTTGCTGCGGACCTGGATCCCGGTGAACACGTCGCCACTGGTGGTCAACCAGTACACCACCCGGTTGGTCGCGCCGACCGCGGCCGGCCGGATCCACGCGGCGAAGGTGTACACGTTGGACGGCAGGCCGGTGGCCGCGGTGTAGTTCTCGCTGGCGGCGTCGAACCGGACCGCCATCGCCTAGGTTTCCTTCAGTTCGATCGCGACGAGCTCGGCGTCGCCGGCGGCGGTGTCGGAGGCGACGTCGCGGCGCAGCCGCAGCCGGAACGCCTCCCCGACGGCGATGGAGTCCATCGCCGCGCCGTTGGCCACCGCCACGTTGCTGATCTTCACGTGGCCGGAGGTGCCCGGCACGGTGGCGGCGGTGACGGTCTGGTCGGCGGCGAACCCGTCGGCGTCGAGGTCCTGCTGGGCGTCGCCGATGCGTTCGAACGCCACCAGCCAGCCGACGGTGCCGGTGGTCGCGGTGGTCGCCGACCAGTGCAGGTACACGGTGATGCCGCCGCCGCCGTAGTGGCGGGGCAGCACGGTGCGCCAGAACGCCGTCTCCTGGGTGGTGGTGTCGAAATCCAGCACCGGATGGCGGTTGCGGTAGTCCAGGGTGGCGAAGTCGGCCGCCGGGCCGAACGCGTCCAGTGGCCCGAGCACGGCCAGGGTGTCACCGGAAGCCATGGGTCAGCCGTCCTCTTCGGCGCGGTGCCGGCCGGCGCGGCGGGCCAGCACGTCGGCGAACAGATCCGCCTTCTGCCCGGGCGTGGTGCCGGTCCGGAACGCCGCGGGCAGGGCCGTCACCAACGTCGCCTGGTTGGCCTCGATCCAGTCGTCGATGGCCACCACCGCGCCGAGCACCGCCGCCCGGGCCGCGGCGATCGGTGCGGTGTTGTCCCGCATCCACTGCGCGGCCACCCGGCGGCGGTCCTCATCGGACAGCGCCATCAGCTGGCCGCATCCTTCCCCGCGCTCTTCGCGACCGCGGGCTTGGTCTCCGGGATGGGCAGGCCGTCCACCGTGGACCGGATCGGGCCCGTCTCGTCGCCCTGCTCGCGGAACGTGGTGCCGCCGCACTGCGGACACTTCAGCGCGCCCACCGAGAACGGGACCTTGTCGGTCTCGCAGATCCACAGCATGATCAGAACACCTTCCGTCCGTGCGCCTCGTAGGCGCGTCGCCTGAGGTCTTCCAGGCTCTTGCCGGCGGCCTCGCGCTGGGCGTCGCCGGAGCCGATGACCCGGCCGTAGCCGGAGGATTCGTTGAGCAGCGCGACGATGGTCTCGGCGATGCACAGCTGCTTGATCAGGTCCGGCACGACGTAGCGGTAGATCGTCGTTCCCGAGGTGTGCGCGGCGTCGGTGGTGCCCAGTTGGCCGCGGGCCAACTCCACCCCGGTCAGGGCGTAGATGTCGGCGTTGGTCGAGTGCGCGGCCAGCACCGAGCCATCCCACTGCCGCTTGACCGTCAGGTTGTTGCCCGCGATGTCGACGACCAGCATCCGCTCGGAGTCAATGAGGATGATCTCGTCGTAGTCGAACCCGGCGCCGTTGCTCACCGGCACGGTGACGTCGTTCACCGCGGCGGTGAGCCCGGAGCCGCCGAGGTTCTGAGTGGAATCGACCATCGTCCGCTTGGTGATGATCAGCCGCTCGGAGTCGATCTTCAGGATGTCGCCGACACCGATGTCGGCCGTCGTCCACGACGCGCTGGCCGTCGACGCCGCGCCGGCATTGAGGTTGGCCGACAAGGAGCCGACCGCCTCCTGCTCATCCCAGTAGCCGAAGGTGCCGACGATGGTGATATCGCGCTGCTGGTTCGCCGAGTGTCCGAAGTAGGCGGTGGTGTCCCGGTCGATCTCCACCCGGGTGTACGGCGGGCCGTCGTTGAACGGCTCGAGGAAGTACTCCGAACTGGTGATCGCAGTGTCGTCGGCGGTGATCGACGTAACCGAAATCAGTTCGTGGCCTTCCAGCCACAGCCGCCACGCCACATCGGAGTAGTCGCTGGGCCACGGGAACTTGCGGGTCGCGACGGTCGGGTAGAACCGGCGGTGCAGCTGCTCCTCAATGGACCGCGACGACGCGGCGATCAGCCGGTCGATCTGGGCGTTGTTCCGCGCCGTTTCCTTGCTGTCGAGCGCCGCCTTGACGTCCTCGCGGGTCGCGTACCACACCGATGCCATCAGCTGCCCCTCAGGCGACGTAGACGAAGGTGGCGACCGGGCCGGTGCCGGTGAGGTCGGCATGCACCCCGTTGGCGCAGAACGCGTCCGTCAGGCACGGCGCCACCACGGAGGTGTTGGCCGCGGCCTTGAGCGTCAGCACGGTGGTTCCGCTGGAGCCGCCGGCCTTGACGACCAGGGTGGCCGCATCCGATCCCGCGGTGAGCGACACCAGGCGCAGGTGGGCGTCGGCGGTGGTGACGTCACCGTCCGCCGACACCTCCTTGATCTGCGAGGTGTTCACTTCGCCCCGCCACTGGATTTGGTCGCCGGCTTGGCCTTCGCCGGTTCCAGCGCGCCGGGCGAGTCCCGCTCGACCCACTCGGCGTCGGACTCGGTCAGCTCGACCTCCGTGCCCGCCTTCCACGGGCCGAACAGCTGACCATCCCGGTAGGACTGGTAGGCGTGCTTGACGGTGTAGCGCATCAGATTCCCTCCAGGTGCAGCACGACCCACACCACGACACCGAGGTCGGCGGTGGTGCCATCCCAGGTGCCGCCGCTGGTGATCTCGGCACCGATGAGGTCACCGGCGGCGAACGTCGCGGCGCCGCGCAGCGCGGTGTCGCTCTTGGACTGCTCGGTGGTGATCGACAGGGTGGGGTCGGTCTTCTCCGTGCCGTTGACCGTGGGGCCCACGGTGAGGGTTCCGGCAGTGGCGGCGGCGGACAGGCGGGCGGTGATGGCGACGATCTCGCCTTCGAAGGGCATGACGTAGCCGTCGACGGCGTTGCCGGCTGCGGCGTTGACTTCGGCGATGGGCAGCTGGACGTCGGTCTGCGAGGCGGCGACGGCGTCCTGCATGAACACCAGCGGGGCCAGTTGGCCCTTGGCGATGATGCGCTCGATCTGAGTGGCGCGGGACATGGTTGCTCCAATGCGAAGGGCCAGACCCGTGGCAAGGCCTGGCCCTCACTCGTCGATGGATCAGAGGCTGATGTTGTAGAGGACGTCGGCGGACTCGATGCCCGACGCGGCGCCGGTCGGGGTGAACCGGCCGAACCCCAGTCGCAGGCTGTACACGATGCGGGTCTGGTCGGTTGCGGGGATCCGCTCGGTCTCCACCCGCACCCGGCGCCGCCAGCCGACCTTGTAGCCGCGCCGGTTGAACGCGGCCACCTGGCCCTTGGTGTTGCTCGCCGCAGTGGTGGACACCTTGCCGTCGGCCTCGGTCTTGCTCATCGCGATCGAGGAGATCAGCGGGGAGCCCTGCACGCTGGCCAGCTCACCGTTGAACACCGTGGCGTTGGCGCCGTACTTGTCGACGGTGAGGACCTCGTCGAGCAGCGAGATGGCGTCGGCGGTCTCCGGGTCGGCGATGCGGACCAGGTCACGCATGTCGATCGGGTGACCCCAGTCGACCAGGTTCGTCGAGTCGATCATCCGGCCGCGCTGCTTGGACAGCGTGGCGAAGGCGACCGCGCCGGCGACGTCGAGCCGGTTGTTGGTGTTGTCGACCAGGCCGGCGTGGCGGATGCCGTCGAACGCCAGGTAGTGCTTGGTGTTGGCCGGGTCGGCGTCGTCGAGGTTGATGTTGCCCGTGGCGGCGTTGGTCGTGTCCCCGTTGAGCACCAGGGAGTCGGAGTAGTGCGCCACCGACAGCGCCGCCTGCCGCCGCAGGAACGGGATGAACGGGATGATGGAGTCCTCCTCCATCTCACCCGACCACATCTGGTGGATGACGAACTTCTTGGCGTCCGCCTGCACCCGCTGCGACCCGGTCTTGACCGTGTCGTAGTTGGAGGAGTTGTTGGCCGTGGACTCCGACACGAACAGCATCTCCGGGATGTCGACCTCGACCGGCAGGTACGCGGTCGGGTCGGTCATTTCGAACGACTCGATCAGCGGGAAGATCCGACCCAGCTTGCGCGGCGCCTCCCACAGCTCGCCAACGTACTGCGCGCCGATGAGCTGCTGTCCGAAGCCGGACTCGGCGGTGTCCATCGCCAGCATGGCCCGCTGGTAGGCGCCGGTCAGCTCAAACTTTCCGCGGGCCGCCAGCTCCTTGTCCCGGCCGTGGAACTCCGACAGCGGGATCCGCGGGAACAGGTCGTCGATGGCCTTGCGGTCCAGCTCGCGGACCTTGTCCATCGGCAGGTAGTAGGCGTCGGAGATCGCCTCGAACGTGTTGGCCAGCGACTCGGTCGGGCCCTCATAGACACCGCCGCCGTTGACCCGCTTCTGGCCACGCAGGCTCAGCTGCAGGTCGTGCAGGAACTCGACGTCACCGAGCGACAGCCCCCACCGGGCGTACTTGGTGCCGACGAGCTTCTTGTCCGACCCGCCACCAAACTTGATCTTGCGCTTGTCGTCGTCCGACAGCCCCTCCAGCGCCTCGAGCGCCAGCTTCTTGAGCGTGCCGTCCGAGGTGCGGTCGGAGATCGTCTTGTCGATCGCGTCGAGCCGCTGGCGAATGTCCTGCGCCAACGTCTCCAGAGTGAGCGTGTCACCCATCCTGTGTCTCCTCCTCCATCTGGAGATCGAAGGCAGCGAGCACCGTGCGCGCGGCCTGCTGATCCAGCCCCACCGGTCCGTCGGCGTCGGGGTGGACGTCTTCTGCCCGGGTGCCGGGCTTCTCGTTCGGGTCGTGCTGCGGGTCCAGCCGCACGCCCAACCGCTCGAGCTCGGCGGCGACCGCGGCCTGCAGCTCGGGCTGGGTGATGGTGCCGACCTCCTGCTCGTCGAACAGCTCGACGAGCTCCTTGCCGAGGCTGGCCAGCGCCAGCCGGGACTGCTGCTGAAGGGCGCCCGGGTCGCCGGGCACGGTGACGAAGCTGACCTCGGCCAAGTCGTAGAACAACTCGTTGTGGATCTGCTCGTTGGACAGCCGCCACCAGTCCAGGACCGGCGAGCCGTCCTCCTTGACGAAGTCCCAGCCGACGCTGACGGCGCTGAGGAAGCCGCGCCGGTACTTCGACTCGACCATGCGCGCCTGCTCGTCGTCACGGTCGAAGGTGACCTCATCGATCACCAGCCGAGGGTTCTTCGACAGCGCCCGGCCGCGCGCCAGCGGCGGCTGCATCGGGTTGTGCATCCACAGCATCACCGGGTTGGCATTGAAGTTGTCCAGCCGCCATCCCTCGTTGCGCAGCCGGAACCCGTAGCGGTTGAGCCCGGTCGTCGACGCGGTGAACGTCAGCGGCCCGTCCAGCGCCTGCCCGGCCACCAGGTCGCCCCGGTCCAGCTGCGCGCGGCCGTACGCCAGCTTGTGATCGGCCATCAGTGCCCTCCGTGTCCGTTCACGGTCGTCAGATCCATCTCCAGCGCCGCCATCACCCGCCGCCATGCCTGCTCGGTGGAGCCCAGCTGCTCGTCCTCAGCGCCGTCCGGTTCGGCCGGCTGGTCAGGCGTGGGCGGAACCGGCATGGTCTTGCCGTCCTTGACCGGTGCCTTGTTCACCGGCGCCCAGAACACGTCGCCCCATTTCACCGGCGGCAGGCCGTTGCGCTTGCGCCACTCGTTGATCGTGATCGCGCCGACCTCGAGCGCCTGCCGGTCCCGGTCCCAGGTCTCCATCTTCGACTTCTGCAGCGCGGCGATGTTGCTGAAGTCGTACTCGGCGTGGTCGGCCTCGAGCCGGCCATTGCGGGAGAACATCGGCAGGAACTGCTCGACGATCTCGTCGGCCCGCAGGGCGAGGTCGGGCACCAGGCTGTGCTCCCAGATCGCCGTCTGGAACTCGCGGATGTTCGCCAGCGTGGCGTGCTCGAGGTCGTTGAGCAGCGGCGACGGGATGCCGTAGGCGTTGCACACCTGCCGCAGGGTCAGGCCCAGGCCAAGGATGAACTCGGCGTCCTTGGGTGACATCGTGACCGGCTTGAACTCGGCCTCGTAGCGCAGCACCGCCCACCGGTGGGCGTTCGCCGACCCGGCGAACCGCCTCTCCAGGTCGTCGGCCAGCTCCAGCGCCTGGTCTCGCGAGTAGCGGATCCGGTCGCCCTTCGGCGAGACGATCCCGGCGATCTGCACACCCTGCTTGTGCAGGTTGCGGTTGGCCTTCATCATCGCCGACGCGGTGTCTGCAGCCAGCCGCGCGGCGGCCAGCGGGCTCATCGCGGAGAACTCATCGAGCGGGTTCGGGTAGCGGAACCACACGATCTCGTCGGTCCGGAAGACGATCTTCTCGCCGTCCACGTTGGACTCGTAGATCCAGCGGTCGATGTAGTTGGACTCGTCGGGCACCGGAGACAGCCGCGACGGCTTGACCCACCAGATCTCCTCCGGCTGCCCCTGTGGCTTGTGAATCGCCCACGCCGTCTCGCCGAAGATGTCCATGCACAGCGAGTCCATCCGGGACAGGCGCCGCCGAGTCCAGAACGGGTTGACGTAGTTGAGCACCCGTGCCGCCGGCGAACTGGACACCTCCCGCTTGCTCTCGCTGTCGCCGTGGTACAGCCGCAGCAGCGGCGTGCTGGCCAGCCGAGACCGCAGCGACGCCGCCGAGTAGATCTCGTTCGACGTAGCCAGGTAATCGCCGTACTCCTCCGGCACAAACAGGCTGTCGTCGTGACCGAACGCCCGGTCCAACGGCTCGACGACAGCCCGGCCGGCCGGCCACGACAGGCCCCCGCGGCGCCGGTCGAACCGGCCGCGGATCTCGTCGAGCAGGCTCATCCGTCACCCTTGCGCGGCGCTGCCCGCTTCCACCCGGTCTCCGCCGCCGAGTACGCCCAGATGAAGACGACCAGCACCACCCGATACACCAGCCGCGCGACGTAGCCGACCACGATGAACGGGATCGATAGCAGGATCAGCAGGAACCGGATCGGGTCGAACGACTTGATCAGCTCGTTGGCCCGCTGCTCCACCGCCTGCACCGTCTGCGCCGCGGGCTCAACCGTCGTCACCAGGTCCTCCTCACACCATCAGGGAGCCCTCGAGGGTCTCCACCTCGGTGGCCGTTGCTCGGGTGATGTAGCCGTACTTGGCCGCGGTGCTCGCACCCCACGGGCTGATCTCGGCGTCGTCTTCCTTGCGGGACCAGGTGATCGTGTCGCCCATGCGCCGGGTCTTCGCGCCGAGCGCCGCCTCGTCGAGCACCTCGGGCGTCTCCGGATGCGGCTTCACCCGGAACGGCAGCCGCAGTTCCCCGTCGACCATCTCTCCGCGGACGTCGTCGATGATCTGCCCGCACGCAGCGGCCTGGTCGGTCGCGGTCATCACCAGCAGCTCGCCGTGCCACGGGTCGTCCGGATCCTCCGGCTGCTCGAACCCGGCGTTGTGCAGCTCGGTCTCCAGCGAGGCGAACGTCGCCCGGTTCATCGCCACCGTCACCGGGTCCAGCTGGTCCCGCAGCTCGACCAGCCGGGGCACGATCCACGTCGTACCGGCCCGCCGGTCCACCAACTGCAAGTGCCCCAACCCGTCCTCGCGCACCCCGTACAGCGCGATCGCGGCGTAGTCCCGCTCCGGGGCGATCTCCACGCCGAGCGCCGGCGGCCGGGTGCCGTCCCGCTTGGACTCCGGGTCCTGCAGCCTGGCCCACTGCTCCGGGCTGATCGTCCCGCCGGCCTTTGCCTTGGGCACCGGCCAGATTCCCAGCCGCTCCCGAGCGAACTCGATCATCGCGGCGGCCATCATCGACTGGAACTCTTTGTCGACGTACTCCTGGGTCAGCCCACTACCGTCCGGCCGGCGGATATTCAGCGCCGGGTTGCTTGCCCACAGCCGACGGTCACCCAAGTCGATGTCGTCGAGGTGATCGAGGTCGCCGGCCACTCCCCAGATCCGCACGCCGAGCGCGGGCAGCTCAGTCGGCAATGCCGCGCCGTCGCCGCCCTTCACCTGCTCGCCGAGCGTCTTCACCATGGCCTCGGCCCTGTCTCGCAGGCCGAACAGGATCTCGCCCGACTCGCCGTCCAGTGGCGGTGACGACAGGTAGATGATCTGCGGGTTCGGCCGGGCCGACATGGTCGGCAGCAGCGCCGCATGCTGCATCGAGGTGTAGGCGTAGGCCTCGTCGATGATCTGGCAATCCGCCGAGAACCCCCGACCGGACCCCTTCGACCGGGCCACGAACTTGATCCGGGCGCCGGTGTCGAGCCGCTCGAACGACTCCTCACCGTTGGTGTTGTTGACCTTGATCGTGATCGTGTGGCCGTCGCCGTCGTCGATCAGGATGTACCGGTCGCCGACCTCGCGGCCCAGCTTGCGCAGCAGGCCCCCGACGCTGCGGAAGGCCTCCATCGCCGTCTTGTACTCGTGTGCCGACCACATGATCAGCCGCTCGTCGAACAGCAGGAACCCGGCCAGCGCCCGGGCCTCGGCCATCGCCGTCTTGCCGTTCTGCCGCTGGCAGATCTCGCAGTACTCGAAGCACAGCCACTTGCCGTCGTCTCCGACCGCGCACATCACCAGCAGCGCGTCGCACTGCCAGGGGTCCATCGGCCGCCCAGCGAGCGCGATCAGCTCGATCGCGGCGTGGCCCAAGGTCCGGGTGTAGGGCGGGTGCGCGTCGATGCGCGGCCGCTCATCCCCTCGCAGTGTCGAGGCCGCCCCGGATGGCGGCGAGGCCACCACGCTTGACACCCTCCACCACCCCCTGCGGCTGCTCGCTGGCCGGCGGCGGGGTCTTAGCCGAGGCCGTCGCTGGCCGGCCCGCGTGCCGCAGTTCGGCGACGAGGAGCTTCAGCGCGACCTCGTGCTGCCTGAGCTCCTTGGTCAACTGCAGCCACAAGTCCCCATCGGCGCCGGCACACCGCTCGTCCAGTTCGGCCAACCGATCGCCCATCCGGCACGTCCGCTCCAGCAGCAGCACGTGCGCCGGACCCAACTGCAGGCCGGCCATCTCGTCCCACAGCCGACGTCCGCGCTCCCGCAAACCCGCAGGTGGCCCACGGTGTGACGCCGGGTTTTCTGGGGTGGGCGTGACGTCACCCGTCACGTCACCACCCGCGTCACCCGCCCCCTCGTTCAGCCCTTCGCCGTCGAGGTCCACCGGACCCGACAACGCGTCGCACCGGCCGGGGAGGCACAGCGAGTGATCGCCCTCGGCGTGCGCCTTGCGGCGGGCCCGGAGCCGGCGCTGGCGGTCGGCGCTCGAGCTCATTCCGGCAAAACAATCGGGCTAGAAATAACAAAAAGCACTAAAAAATAGAAACTACTATTTTGTGCCGCCCCGGGCCCCGGGGGGAGAGACGAGCCCTGGGAATAGTCAGGGCTCGTGGCCACGCGGCGTGACTTCACGGCCCCTCCCCTCTGTTGGTTGGTTACCAACCAACCGTACGCCCCGTTGCTCACTGGCGACGTCGATCAAACAATGCTTTTACTTCTTCACCGACCGACCGGTCGGTTCGTTATCTCCTGACCATGATCGATACGCTTCGTACCAGGCCGCGATGGACTCCAATGTGGACACTGGCCTGCCGTCCGCCTCGGCACGACGCCGACACTCGCTCTGACCAGGGTCCAGCACGTACACCGCTTCGGCCTTGATCGACTTGGCAGTGATCGCTCGGTGCTCGGGGCGTGGCACCGAGCGAATCACGTACGCGGTGCCTGGTGCCGAGCCGGGCAGGCGGCGTATCAGCTCCCGCATCCTGCGCTCTGCCCGAGATCGAAAGGGCTCAGCGTGCATCCACCGATCGGGAGAGCCCAGGTCCCGAGCGATCGCGTCGAAGTCAAGGACCACATCGCCCTCGGATGCCAACTCGGCTGCCAACGTGGTCTTGCCCGAGCACGGCGGCCCACAGATCAACACCACGCGGGCGGGCAGGCTAGAGGTCAGCAGGGTCAACGCTTAGCTCCCGATGCTCGCGCCGACGCCTGGGCTTCCACGCCCAGCCACGGATCCGCTCGGCCTTGCGTGCCCCAGCCGCCCGGTTGCAGCGCCGGTGCTCGGGCCCCTTGTAGGTCCGCTTGGTCGGGTCGTCATCGTCGTGGCCGAGGTCCCAGGGCTGCCACGTGTGGATCCGTTCGGCGCAGCGCCAGCAGTCGACCCGACCCGCCTCGACCTCCGGGCGCCAGCGCTCCCGCTCCTGCTGGTGCGACCAGCCGTAGCCGCGGGCCGTCGTCTGGCCGGGCACAACCTACAGCCACTTCGTGAACAGGTGCACCCACAACCACAGCAGCAGCAGCGCGCCGAGCGACGCCGCGATCCACCAGGTGGGGCGCATCGACCCAACCCCGACCAGGACCTGCGTCCACTGGGTGAGGGTCTGCTTGCCCGTGG
>NZ_DASZCQ010000055.1:0-38081 GCF_035942955.1 Actinophytocola sp.
GAGCTGCGGCGCTGGCTGGCCGACCTCGTCCGGCGCGGCCTCGCCGACGCGCAGCGCGAGTCCTGGGACTTCTTCGACCAGCCGGCCGCGCGGATGGTCGACGCGCAGGCGCCGGGGCTGGCGTCCGGGTTGCGCCGGGCCGGGGACGTCGCCGGGCGCGGGCGGGACTGGCCGGGCCGGGTGCTCGAGGAGCTCGCCCAGCTGCACCTGCTGGTGTCGGCGCACGCCAGGCTCGACGAGCTGCCGGCCGGGCTGGCGGCCACCGTGCGGACCCGGCTGGGGTACACGACCGAGGTCGCCGACGTGGTGGCGGCCGGAGAGCGGGTGGCCGATCGCTGGCTGGTGCTCGGCCTTGTGGACCAGGTGGACGAGTGGCTGACCACCCGGCGGGTGTGGCTGCGTGGGCTGGAGACCGGGCGGCCGGCGCTGGTGCTGTCGTTCGCCGCGCCGGGGCGGCAGCTGGACACCTCACTGGTGCCCGGGTTCGCGGTGCCGGGGGAGCTGGCGTTCTACCCGGCCGCGCAACCGCTGCGCGCGGTGGTGGCGGAGCGCGAGGAGGCGGTCGCCGCGGGCCGTCCCGCCGGCGATCCGGTGGACGCGGCGCTTGCCGGGTACGCGGAGGCGCTGGCGGCCGACCCGTGGCTGGAGCGGTGGCCGATGCTGCTCGGCTCGGTCGCACCGGCCACTGTGGACGGTGGGTGGTGCCTTGTGGACACCGACGGTGACGCGCTGCCGCTGCGGGCGGGCGCGGATCCGTGGCCGTTGCTGGCGGTGTCGGGCGGCGGCCCGGTGCCGGTGGCGGGGGAGTGGTCGCGGGCGGGGCTGCTTCCACTGTCCTGTTGGGACGGAGAGCGGCCGGTGCGGTTGTGAGGGAGTGGACGGAGCTGGTCAGCGTCGCGCTGCTGGGGACGGCCCGGCGGGAGGTCGACACCGCGGCGCTGCCGGAGCCGGTGCGGCGGCTGGTGGACGACCGCGAGCCGGAGCGGGCCCTGCTGTCCGCGGCGGCGTTGCTGGCCGCGTACCGCAGGGCCGGGCGGCTGCCGGTGCGCGAGGCGACCGCGCTTTCCCCGGCGCCGGTGGATGATCGTGAGTTGGTGGGGCCGGCGGCGCGGCGGCGGCTGGCGTTGCTGCTGTCCGGCGAGCAGGTCGCCCTGGTGCCGGAGTGGTTGGCGGCGGTGTCCGCGCGGGGCCTGCGGGTGCCGCCGGAACGGTTGCCCGCGCTCGCCGACGCGGCCGTGGCCAGGGCGGAGTGGCGGGCGCCTGTGGCCGCGGCGGCCGGGCCGCGCGGGCCGTGGCTGGCGGCGCTTCGGCCGGACTGGGAGTTCCTGGCCGAGCAGGCCGTTGTCGACGATCCCGAGGTGTGGAAGTACGGGACGGTGACCCAGCGGCTGCACTGGTTGGCGGCGACCCGGTCGGCCGACCGGGCGGCGGCGATGGCCGCGCTCGAGGAGGCGTGGGCGGTGGAGTCGGCGCCCGTGCGGGTGCGGCTACTCGAGGTGCTGCGCGCCGGTCTGTCCACTGAAGACGAGGAGTTTCTCGAGCGGGCGCTGGACGACCGGGCCCGCGACGTGCGCCGGCTGGCCGCCGAGCTGCTCGCCGCGCTGCCGGGTTCGGCGCTGTCGCAACGGATGGCGGAGCGGCTGCGGCCGCTGGTCTCCGTGCGGCGGGGCGCCCTCGTGGTGCGGCTGCCTGCCGAGTGCGACGAGGGCATGCGCCGCGACGGGGTGACCGCCGGGCCACCGGCGGGAGTGGGGGCCAGGGCGTGGTGGTTGGGTCAGCTCGTCGCGGCGGCGCCGCTGTCGGTGTGGCCGGCCCGGCCGGGCGAGCTGGTTCGCCTGCCCGTCGAGGGGTGCGACGCGCGGCTGCTGCACCTGGGGTGGGCCGCGGCGGCCGTGCGCGAGGGCGCCGCGGACTGGGTGCTGGCGCTGCTGGATGTGGACACGAAGGTGGCCACCGACCACGTGTTGCGCGCCCTGCCGCGGCCGTGGCCGGTGGAGATCGGAAACCGGGTGCTCGACCGGCTGGCCGGCGCCCGGGACCGGCGGGCCACGGCGCACCTTGCCGAGATCGCCGCGCTCGCCGTCCCGCCGGAATGCCTTGGCCACCCGCTGGTCGACCGGCCGCTGGACCCCGACGGCGCCGCGTGGCGCAGGCGGCTGGCCGACACCTTGATCTTTCGCCGGGAGATGTACGAGGAGCTGACATGACGCAGGCCGTTCTCCGACCGCACGTCGAGCAGTCCGATGTGGACGAGCTGGCCGCGCTGGCGGCGCAGGACGACCGGCCGCGGCCGCCGTCCTGGCGGCTGTCGCCGTGGGCGGTGGTGCTGTACCTGATGGGTGGGCGGCTGGCCGACGGGACCGAGATCAGCCCGAAGTACGTGGGGTCGCGGCGGCTGATCGAGGTCGCGGTGGCCACGCTGGCGACGGATCGGGCCCTGCTGCTGCTCGGCGTGCCGGGGACGGCCAAGACCTGGGTGTCGGAGCACCTGGCGGCGGCGATCAGCGGGGACTCCACGCTGCTTGTGCAGGGGACGGCGGGCACCGCCGAGGAGTCCATCCGGTACGGCTGGAACTACGCCCGGCTGATCGCCGAGGGGCCGTCGGAGCGGGCGCTGGTGGCCAGCCCGGTGCTGCATGCGATGGAGGACGGCAAGCTGGCCAGGATCGAGGAGCTGACCAGGATGCCGGCCGACGTGCAGGACGCGCTGATCACGATCCTTTCCGAGAAGACCCTGCCGATCCCCGAGCTCGGCACGGAGGTGCAGGCGCGCAAGGGGTTCAACGTGATCGCCACGGCCAACGACCGGGACAAGGGGATCAACGAGCTGTCCAGCGCGCTGCGGCGCCGGTTCAACACCGTGGTGCTGCCGCTGCCCGACTCGGCCGAGGAGGAGGTGGAGATCGTCGCGCGGCGCGTGGGACAGTTGGGCGCCACGCTGGAGCTGCCCGAGCCGGACGCCGGGCTGGCCGAGATCCGGCGGGTGGTCTCGGTGTTCCGGGAGCTGCGGTCCGGGCGCACTGAGGACGGCCGGACCGCGCTGAAGTCCCCGTCCGGCACGCTGTCCACCGCGGAGGCGATCAGCGTGGTCACCGGGGGTCTCGCGCTGGCCGCGCACTTCGGCGACGGCGTGCTCCGCCCGCACGACGTGGCCGCCGGCATTCTCGGCGCGGTGGTGCGGGATCCGTCGTCCGACCGGGTCGTGTGGACGGAGTACCTGGAGACCGTCGTCCGCGAGCGCGACGGCTGGGCGGACTTCTACCGGGCCTGCCGGGAGATCACCGGATGACGGAGCTGCTCGGGATTCGGCACCACGGCCCGGGGTCGGCTCGGGCGGTGGCCGCGGCGCTGCGGGAGACCGAGCCCGACGTCGTGCTGATCGAGGGGCCGCCGGAGGCCGACAAGTTGGTGGAGCTGGCCGGTGATCCGGGCATGGAGCCGCCGGTCGCGCTGCTGGCGTATGCCGTCGACGACGCGACGCGGGCGGCGTTCTGGCCGTTCGCGGTGTTCAGCCCGGAGTGGCAGGCGTTGCGGTACGCGCTGGATGCCGGGGTTCCGGTGCGGTTCTGCGACCTGCCTGTGGCGCACCAGTTTGCCGCGTCGGGGGGCGGTCGTTCGAGTCTGACCGCCGATCCGCTGGCGAAGCTGGCGGAGGCCGGCGGGTACGACGATCCCGAGCGCTGGTGGGACGACGTGATCGAGCATCGCCGGGACGGTGCGGCGCCGTTCTCGGTGATCGCCGAGGCGATGCGGGCCCTGCGGGACGAGCTACCCGAGGCGGCCAAGGGTATCCGGGAGCAGCAGCGCGAGGCGTACATGCGGACCACGCTGCGCAAGGCCCGGCGGGACGGGTTCGAGCGGATCGCGGTGGTGTGCGGGGCGTGGCACGTGCCGGCGCTGACCGATCCGCTGCCGCCGGCCGCGCACGACCAGCGGGTCCTCAAAGGACTGCCGAAGCGGAAGGTGGCGTGCACCTGGGTGCCGTGGACGCACAGCCGGCTGGCCGCGGCAAGCGGGTACGGCGCCGGGGTCACCTCGCCGGGGTGGTACCACCACCTGTTCAGCGCGACCGACCGGGTGACCACGCGCTGGCTCACCGAGGTGGCGCGGGTGCTGCGGGCCGAGGACCTGCCGGTGTCCAGCGCGCACGTCATCGAGGCGGTCCGGCTCGCCGACACGCTTGCCGCGCTGCGCGACCGGCCGCTGGCCGGGCTGGCCGAGGTCACCGAGGCGACCCGGTCGGTGCTGTGCGGCGGCAACGACGTCCTGCTCGACCTGGTCACCCGCCGGCTCGTGGTCGGCGAGCGGATGGGCGCGATGCCGGACCGGACCCCGCAGGCCCCGGTCGCCGCCGACCTGCACGCGCAGGCGCGCCGGCTGCGGTTGCGGCGCGACCCCGAGGAGCGCGAGCTCGACCTCGACCTGCGCAACCCGTCCGGGGCGGAGCGGTCCCAGCTGCTGCACCGGTTGCGGGTGCTGGACATTCCGTGGGGCACGCCGTCGACGTCGGCCCGGCGCAACATGGGCACGTTCCGGGAGACGTGGACGCTGTGCTGGCAGCCGGAGTTCGAGGTCGACCTGGTCGCGGCCAGCGCGCACGGCACGACCGTGCGGGCGGCGGCGAACGCGGTGATCCGCACGCGGGCGCTTGCGGCCACGGTGCTCGCCGAGACCACGGCGGCGGTGGAGCAGTGCCTGCTGGCCGGGTTGCTGGACGCGCTGCCCGATGTGCTGTCCGCATTGGACACCCGGTCGGCGCGGGACGTCGACGTCGCGTCGCTGATGGCGGCGCTGCCCGCGCTGGCGAGGGCGGCGCGCTACGGCGACGTGCGCGGCACGGATACCGCGTCGCTGCGCGCGGTCGCCGAGCGGATGCTGGCCAGGATCTACGCCGGCCTGCCGGCGGCCGCGCGCGGCCTTGACGAGGAGGCGGCCGTGGAGCTGTGCCAGCACGTCGATGCCGTGCACGAGGCCAGCGCGCTGCTCGGACCGGACGCCCATTCCCGTTGGCTGGACGCGCTGTCCGGCATGGTCGCCCGCGAGGGTCTTGCGCCGCTGCTGGCCGGGCGGATGACCCGGATCCTGGCCGACGCGTCGCGAATGGACGCCGGGGAGGTGGCGGCGCGGCTGGGCCGGGCGCTGACCCCGGGAGTCGAGCCGGCCCGCGGGGCGGCCTACATCGAGGGGTTCTTCGCAGGCGGCGCGCTCCTGCTTGTGCATGACGAGCGGCTGCTGCGGGTGATGGACGAGTGGTTGGCCGCGGTGCCCGCCGCCACCTTCACCGAGGTGCTTCCGTTGCTGCGGCGCACATTTGGCTCCTTCGCCACGCCCGAACGCCGGGCCATCGGCGAACGGGCCAGGGAGCTGACTGTCCAGAGTGGAGCACAAGGCTCTTCGGTCGACAGTGTCGACGTCAAGCGCGCCGAGGCGGCCCTGCCCGTGGTCGCCCAACTCCTGGGGGTGGGCTCCGGTGGATGAGGACCGCGAGCGGTTGCGGCGGTGGCGGCTGGTGCTCGGCGGCGCCGACGACGGCACCGAGACCTCGCTGTCCAAAGAGGACCGTGGGGTGGACGCCGCGCTCGCGGCGCTCTACGACAGCCCCGAGGTCGACGAGGAGGGCGAGCCCGGCCGCCGGGCCGGTGGGCTCGGCGGCTCCGCGCCGCGGGTGGCCCGCTGGCTCGGCGACATCCGGCGGTACTTCCCGAGCAGCGTCGTCCAGGTCATGCAGCGCGACGCGGTCGAGCGGCTGGGCCTCACCCGGCTGCTGCTCGAGCCGGAGCTGCTGTCGGCCGTGGAACCGGACGTGCACCTGGTCGGCACGCTGCTCACGCTGGGCGACGTGATTCCCGAGCACACCAAGCAGACCGCGCGCGAGGTGGTCGGCCGGGTGGTCGCCCAGCTGGAGCGGCGGCTGGCCGAGCGCACCCGGTCGGCCGTGCGCGGCGCGCTGGACCGCGCGACCAGGACCAACCGCCCGCGGCCCCCCGACATCGACTGGATCCGCACGATCCGTGCCAACCTCAAGCACTACTCGCCCACGCTGGGCACCGTGATCCCGGACCGGCTGATCGGATACGGCCGGCGCGCGCAGACCGTGCACCGCGACGTGATCCTGGCCGTCGACCAGTCCGGCTCGATGGCCGAGTCGGTCGTGTACGCGGGCCTGTTCGCCACCGTGCTGGCCTCGATGCGGTCCCTGCGCACCTCGCTGGTGGTGTTCGACACCGAGGTGGTCGACCTGACCGAGCTGCTCGACGACCCGCTCGACGTGCTGTTCGGCACGCAGCTCGGCGGCGGCACGGACATCAACCGCGCCCTCGCCTACTGCCAGGGTCTTGTCACCCGCCCCGCCGACACCCTGCTCATCCTGATCACCGACCTGTTCGAGGGCGGCGCCCGCGACCAGATGCTGCGCCGCGCCCACGCCCTTGCCGACTCCGGTGTACAGATTGTCGTGCTGCTGGCCCTTGCCGACTCCGGCACGCCCGCCTACGACCACGAGAACGCCGCGGTGCTGCACGAGCTGGGCATCCCCGCCTTCGCCTGCACTCCGGACCTGTTCCCCGACCTTATGGCCGCCGCGATCAAACGCGAGGACCTGAGCCATTGGGCCGCCACCCGGCCGGCGCAATGAGGCGCAAACCAATTTTCACCGCGGCAGGAAACCAACCGGACAGGACCCCGGGTTTTCTCCCCACGAGCGGGTCGCGGTTCGGGTGTTGCCGGTAGCGCGGGAGGTTCATCCGTCGACTCGTCAATCACGGACTGCCCAGCGACAAAGGAGCCGTGATGGCGAAGTGGGCCGGACTTGTCGACTACGTGCGGCAGAACTACAAGATCGCGGACGAGCAACCGGGTGGAGTCAAGCTGGTTTCGACCTCGGTAACGGTCGATCCCAGATGGTATTTCTGTGGCGCCAAAATCTGATGGACGGCGCGGAGGAGTGGGTACAGATCGAGTCGCCGTGCGCCAACGTGGGCAATGTGAGCCTCCAGCGGCTGCTCGAGCTGCTCGGTGACATGGTGTGCGGTGGAGCGGTGATCGTCGGGGACCACGTCCATGTGCGCAGCTCGATGCCGTTGGACGATATGAACGTCGCGGAGTTCGAGCGCCCGCTCCAACTCGTGACGTTCACCGCGGACCGGCTCGAGCGGGATCTCATCGGCGGAGACCGGTACTGACCGCCGGCCGCGGGCGCGTTGCCACCCGACCCGTCACCTGGCGAGGTGCTCGCGGAACCATTCGATGGTGGCGATCCAGGCGGCCTCGGCCTGGGCGGCGTTGTACCGCTGACCGGTGTCGTTGTGGAAGGCGTGGTCGACGCCGGGGTACACGGTGACCTTGTAGGGCTGGCCGGTCTGCTTGAGCGCGTTTTCCACGGTGTCCCGGCTGCCGGTGATCCGGGCGTCGTTCTCGGCGTACACGACGGACACCGCGGCCTTCGTGGCGGCAAGGCCGGCCGTGTTCTGCGGGGCCGGACCGTAGAACGGAACCGCCGCCTTGACCGGCACCCCGGCGGCGAGGGTGTTGAAGGTCATGCCGCCGCCGAAGCAGAAGCCGACCACCCCGCGCCGGTCGCCGACGCCGGTGGCGGCGGACAGGGCGTCGAGGGCCTGGCGGACGTCGGAGACCATGTCGGCCACCGGGCGCTTGCTCAGCGCGGCCGAGTAGGCCGCGGAGTCGGTCAGCTTCTCGGCGCCCCCGTCACGGGACAGCAGGTCGACCGACACGGCGGCGAAGCCGGCGGTGGCGACCCGCCGGACCACGTCCTTGATGTGCGGGGTGAGGCCGCGGTTCTCGTGGATGACCACGATGCCGCCGGCGGGTGAGCTGCCGGCCGGGCGGGCGTGGTAGCTGATCAGCGGCGCCCCGTCGGCGCCCTTGACCTCCAGCGCCGCCACCGTGATCCGCGGGTCGTCCTCCCGCACGGTCATCCCGTCCGGGACCGGCTGCGCGGGCGGCGTGGCGAAGTCCTGCTGGGAGCTGGTCTCCCGGGAGGTCGGCACGGGTGCGGGCGCGTTGCTGGTCGGCTCGGTGCTGCAGCCCATAGCGGAGAGCAGGGCCACCGTCGCGGTGGCGCTGCCGGTGATCAGGGTGACCCGGCGCAGCAGCTCGCGCCGGTTGATCAGGCCGTCGTTGTAATCCTCGATGTGCTCCTCGACGACGTAGCGTGCGAACTCGTTCATCTGGCTCCTTCACAGGGAAGACGCTCAGACCCGCCGACCCCAGCCGGCAACCACGAGCCACGTGTAGTCCACAAAGGACGGCGAGTCGAGCGTCGCGTAGGCCGCGTCGAGCTCCGCCCGGGTGATCAGGCCGGAGTCGAGGGCCCGCTCCTCGATCAACTTGTAGGTTGCGCTGAACCATCGGGCCATCGATGAGCCACCCTGTGCGGGCAGGATGTACCCCTCGGCCCGGCAGTCGGACAGTCCGGCGGCCTCCAGCGGCAGCGGCAGCGACCGCGCCCAGGTCGTGTGCGTGCCGACCGACTGGGACATGACCGCGTTCAGCGCCTCGGTGGCCCGCCGGACCACCGGATTCGACGACAGCTCCGGCGCGGTGGTGCCCGCCTCGACGAGCAGCCAGCCGCCCGGCCGTAGCCACGACGCCATCCGCTTGAGCACGTCGTCCCGGTCCGGAAGGTGATCCAGAACGTAGCGAGTGTGGATGAGGTCGAACTCGCCCGGCGGGTCGTCGGTCGTCACGTCCTGCAGGAGCACCTCGATCCCGAGATCGGCGAGCGGATCGAGGAACTTCGTGCTCAGGTCGGTCGCGACGACGTTGCCGGGGCCGGTCAGCTCGCCAAGCCTTCTGGCGATCGAGCCGGCCCCGGCTCCCACCTCCAAACATCTCCACCCCGGCCGCACGCCCAACCGGTCGAGGTTGCGGATGCTGAACGGATCGGAGATCTCTTCGAGCAGGGACAGGCGCTCGAGCTCAGTCAGGGATTTGGTATCGACGAGATCACTCCAGCTCATGCTTGATCACTATGGCGTTCGCCGGTGTCCACGTCGAGCCCGCATCCAGGCTATGCGCCGGAAGCTGTTCGGCTCAGTGCTGGTGTCCCAGCTGAGCCCTTATCTCGCCGGCCGGGAACAGCGTGCAGTGCACGTTGACGTACGTGAACCCGGCCCTGGCCGCCGCGACCAGCTCGCCGAACTCACCCGCCGCGATGCCCTGCCCGGTCGGGCCGATGATGTCGGCCGGCCGGATGGTCCCGGTGATCGTCGCCGGTGCCTCCGGGCAGGTCTGCGTGCCGGCCGGACCGTTGCCCTGGTTCGTGCAGAGGAAGACGCTGATCCCACCGGTCTGAGCCGGGCTGCCGAAGTGGATGTGCGCCTGCGTGACCGGCGCCGACAGGTCCGCGTAGCTGAGCCGCCAGGTGATCTCCTGCGCCCGGTCGTCGATCTGCATCCGGAACTGGCCGGACGCCGCCGTCGAGAGGGCAAGGGGGGTCTCGGCGTAGGGCGAAAGCTGCTCCCGGAAGAAGATCTGTGCACCGCGCGAGCTCTCGTCGGCGGTCGTCACCGCGCTACCGGCCACGCTGACCGCTAGCGCCGCACCCACCACCGCCGCTGCCGCGAGTAGACGCTTGCGTCTCGTCATCAGTGCTGCCTCCTTACATGGACGATGCCAATCCACCTAAACGCGTCCGGCACCGTCACGGTTCAACGGGAATCCCTTGGGGGATCGGTTCAGGGCCGGCAACCAGAGCGGGCATCCTTAGAAGTGCGCCGAGGTCGGCAACCAGAGCGGAGCATCCTTGAAGTGCGCCGAGGTCGACCGATCTTTGGCGAGGGCGGCCGCCGCACGACGACAAGGGCAGGGGTGAGGAACGAGCCCCTGCCCGCAGGCGTCGTCAGCCAACCACCCACGCCACCCAACCACCCACCCCGGCCCGCAACCACCCCGCCAACCCAACCCCCGGCCGCTCGCCGAAGGCGACCGGCGGCCTTGCCCGAGCTATCAAATACCGAGGCGCCCGGCGGCCTTGCCCGAGCTAACAAGCACAGCCCGAGCTAGAGAACATTGCCGGAACCGGGGGCTGGCCGGGAACATGCGGGCATGAGCAGCCTGTGGGGACCGCCGCGGTTGATCGCGCTGGACATCGACGGGACGATCATGAACGGCTTCGCGTCGGTGAGTCCCCGGGTCGTGGCCGCGGTCCGCAAGGCCCTGGCCGGCGGCGCGCAGGTGGTGCTGGCGACCGGGCGGCCGGTGATCACCACCCGGCCCGTGCTGACCGCGCTCGGGATCACCGCGGGCAACGTCCTGTGCTCCAACGGCGCCGTGCGGATGGACGTCGCCAGCGGTGCGTTCCTCGCGCTGCACCGGTTCGACGCCCGCCCCGTGGTCGACCGGCTCCGCCGGCTGCTGCCCGGCGCGGTGTACGCCATCGAGCAGCCCGGCGCGGAGAACCTGGTCACCGGTCAGCTGCCGTTGTCGGAGACCGCGATCGACCGCGTGGTGGATCACCGGACCCTGGTCGCCGAGCCGATCACCAGGCTGACCGTCTACTGGGCCGGGCATACCGGCGCGGAGCTGGCCGCCAGGATGGGCGCCGTCGGCCTGCCGGGTGTGACCTGCATGATCGCGCCGGTGGATCCCTGGCTGGTTGCGGTGTCCGCCGGCATCTCGAAGGGGGCGGCACTCGAGGCGCTCCGGCTCGAGTTGGACATCCCGGCCGACGCCACGCTCGCCGTCGGGGACGGCGACAACGACCTGGAGATGTTGCGGTGGGCGGGATACGGCGTGGCGATGGGGCAGGCGCCGGACTTCGTCAAGGCGGCCGCCCGCGAGGTCACCGGCTCGATCGAGGATGACGGCCTCGCGGCGCTCCTGGAGCGCTGGTACCAGTGAGGGCTTCCGGCTCGCCCGAGCCCTGAACGTCACGGCCGGGTTATGCGCCGGGGTTATGCAACCGTTGGCGCGCAACGAAAAGTAGTGGGTCGAGCCCGTATCTTTGAGGGCTCAAGTCATGGGCTGCTGCCCGGCATCCGTTGGAGGGACTGATGATGCGCCGAAGATCCGCATATCTTGGCGGCCTCGCAACGGGGATCATGATGCTGGCCTCGCTGACCGCGACCGCGGACGCGGCCCGGCCGTCCGTCGCCCCGCCACCCGCCCCGGCCGCCACCGCGCCGAACGGCGTGACCGGCGGCCCGGTCGCGGCGTGCGTGCCGCGCCAGCCGATCTGCCTGCCGTTCACGGTGGTGGACAACCGCGGGTACGTCGCGCCGCCCAACGACGTCATGGAGGCGATCCCGTTCACCATCGAGGCGGACAATCGCGTCACCGTGCGCCTGCAGAACCTGGTGACCTCGGACGGCAGCCGGTGCCTGACCAAGGGCGTCCGGGCGCCGGACGGCAGGCTCGTCGACGGCGAAACCTTCCGGGTCTGCCCGTTGCATGACGGGCTGTTCGAGTGGGGCACCACGTTGTCCGTCGGCGGCGCCTACACCCTGCTGCTCGACATCGGGCAGCAGGCGGGCGCCACCGGACGGGTCGACGTCACTCTCTACCAGACCGCGCCAGACGACACCGGGACGCTGCCCACCAACGGCACGGAGCAGCGGGTCGACCTCGGGTCACCGGGCCAGCGCGCCTACCGTTCGTTCACCGGCGCCCAGGGCGACACGCTGCGGCTCATCGTCGATCCCGGCGACAGCTTCAACAACGACCCCAACGACCTGTGCCGGTTGAGCGCGTTGCTGCGCGTGGTCAAGCCGGACGGGCTGAACCTGTACCCGACGAACGACACCTGGGCGTGCGTCCGGACCCAGATCGCGGTCACGCTGTCCCTGCCCCAGACCGGGACCTACTGGATCAAGATCGATCCGGACTACTGGGCCACCGGCTCGATCGACCTGAAGCTCGCCCGGATCCCCGCGGTCACCCGCTGCGACCCCAGCTCGGTCCTGCCGATCATGATGGTGCACGGCTTCAACGAGCAGCCGGGCGTGTTCGACACCATGCGGACGTTCCTGATCGGGGCGCTGACCGAGGAGTTCAAGCGGGACGGGATCGCCGCCGACCGGGCGGCCGCCTGCGCGCCGGGCTACGTGCGGGCCATCGACGTCGGCCGGCGCGGCAGCAGCCGGGCGAACGCGGAGATCATCAAGGCCGAGCTGGCCGATCTGCTTGCGGCGACGGGAAAGCCGCGGGCGGACATCATCGCGCACTCCAAGGGCGGGCTGGATTCCCGGATCGCGGTCGCGACCCTGCAGAACCCGCAGAGCGTGCGCAACCTGGCGATGATCGGGACACCGAACGGCGGGGCGCGGATGGCCGCCGTCGGGTGCGGCGTGCCCAACTTCCCCGCGCTCCAACAGAACGACCGCGAGTTCCGGGCGGTCGCCACGAACGTCCTCAGCACCCTGTTCGGTGAGTGCGACGGCCCGGAGGACGGGCTGTACGGGCTCACCGAGGACTTCGTCCAGAACGAGCTGAACCCGGCCACCCCGGACAACCCGAACGTCTTCTACACCACCATCTTCGGCGACGCCAGCAACAGCCCCGCCGACTGCCTGATCTGCTTCGCGATGCGCGGGTTGATGGGTCCCAACGACATCATCATTCCCGTGCACAGCGCCCTGCACCTGCGCGGGCGCGGCTACTGGCCGATCGGACCGTTCAACGCCGACCACGACGAGCTGCTGACGAGAACGGAGGTCCTGAACGACTTGTACTGTGTCGCGCTGAGCGGCCGCAACCGCCCGAGGACGGATCCGGACCGGACCTGCGACCGCCCCGACCAGCGTCCGCAGACACCGCCGCTGGGCAACGCGGCCCACATCGACGCCGTGCCGGTGCCGGCCGGCGGGTCGACGACCATCACCCTTCCGGTCGCCGGGGCCGGACCGGGAGGTCTGTTCGTGCTCACGGACGGGGCCGGCCTGACCGCGACGGCCAACGGCGTGAACCTCATCCCCGCTCCCGGCTTCTACGGCGACATGCTGCTCGGGCAGCTCGACGGTGCGAGCGACATCTCGCTGACGATCTCGAACCCGGGTGACCGCGCGGTGAGCGCCATGGTCGGCGTGGGCACCGACCGGGCGCGCGAGTTGGACATCGTCCTGACGCCGGAGGTGCCCAAGCCGGGGCAGCCGGTGCAGATCAAGCTGACCGGCCAGGCCCCGGCCGGCCTGTTCGGGGTCGTGACCGCGCCGAACGGCACCGAGACCACGGTGACGTTCGCCGGCGCGGGCAGCGACTCCGTGGCCACCTTCACCCCGACGGTGTCCGGCCAGTTCCGGGTTGCCGTGGGGCACAAGGGAACGAACCAGGCGCGCCGGTTCGGCTTCCGCCGCCTGGTCGTCGGCGCCGGGGCCGCGGCGCCGACCGGCACGGTCCGGACCTCCCTGACCCGGTCGGGCGCCGACAACCTCGCCGACGCGCTCAACGTCGACGTCGATGTCACCGCCACCCAGGCCGGTCAGTACACGCTGTCGGCCGCGCTCGTGGCCGCCGACACCCCCGAGGGGACGCTGATCGCGCACACCAGAACCACCAGGCAACTCGCCGCCGGCGCGACCACGTCCATCCGCCTCGTCTACCGGGGACCGGTGATCTACGGCGCGAATCGCGGCGCGTCCTTCCGCCTCGCCGACGTGACGCTGCTGCGGCCGGGCGACGTCGTCGAGGCGCAGGCGGCGACCCTCGCCATCCCCACCCAGTACCCGAGGGACACGTTCCGGCCCACCCGGATCGACCCCGGCTTCGTCGATGTCAGGGAGGGCGGCCAGGGCGCCAGGACCGAGGTCAGGCCGCCCGCGACGCTGTCGGAACGGATCAACGACCCGGTCACCGTGAACTTCGGGTCGTACGTGCAGGACGGGAGCGCCACCTGGCCGGAGGACTACGACGCGGTCCTCGGCGGCCTGCGCTACCTGCCCGGCGAGACGGTCAAGACGATCCCGATGACCATCAAGGGAGACGACCTTGACGAGAACGACGAGCCGGCGTTCTTCCTGCTGGGCGGGGAGGTCAACGCCACGATCGGCGGCTTCCACGTGGGCGGGGCGAACATCAGGGACGACGACCCGGTGATCATGCCGGGCTTCGCCGCCGCCACGGTGGAGGGAAACAGCGGCACCACAATCGTTGCGGTGCCGGTGACCCTCGCGTCGCCGCCCGCCGCCTGGCCGGTGACCGTGCAGTACGCCCCCTACGACGCGCCCGGATTCGCCAAGCCGGGGCAGGACTTCGACGCCCCAAGCGGGACGTTGACGTTCCAAACCGGACAGCTGTCGAAGACGATCCCGCTGACCATCAGGGCGGACACGCTCGACGAGGACGACGAGCTGGCGCTGATAGCCTTGACCAACCCCAACAACGGCAGCGTCGGCGGGTTGGCCATCGCCGGGGTGCAGATCAACGACGACGACCCGGCGCCGGTGATCGAACCCGGCTTCGCCGCCGCCACGGTCGAGGGGAACAGCGGCACCAAGGTCGTTGCGGTGCCGGTGACCCTCTCCGAACCCAGCGGCCGGACGGTGACCGTGCGGTACGGCCCGTTCACCCAGCCCGGCGGCTACGCGGTGTTCCCCGGCGACTTCGACGTCGTGCCCGGCACGCTGACGTTCCAGCCCGGCGAGACATCCAAGACGATCGCGTTGACCATCAAGGCCGACACGCTCGACGAGAACGACGAGGGCGCGCTGATCGCCCTCGACAACCCCGTCAACGCCACCGTCGGCGGCTACAGCGTGGCCGGCGTGACGATCCTCGACGACGACTGAGCGACGCCGTGAAGGGCACCTTCACTGCGCTCAACGCAGGAAGATGCCCCTTTCACGGCACTTCCAGCCCGCCGCGGGCGATGAGTTGGGCGGCGGTCACGGTGCGCTGGATGTGGTTGGGGGCATGCTCCGGGGAGACCCGGTCGGGGAATGTCGATGTGTGGTGGGGTGATCCGGCGAGGTGGCCTGGGGGTTCGGGGTGCTGGAAACGGCGATCTTGGGAGGTGTGAGGATCGCCGTCTAGTACTCGAGGCCGCCGCGGGCGATGAGTTGGGTGGCGATGACGTTGCGCTGGATTTCGTTGGTGCCTTCGCCGACGATCATCAGGGGGGCGTCGCGGAAGTAGCGTTCGACGTCGAACTCGGTGGAGTAGCCGTAGCCGCCGTGGACCCGCATCGCGTTGAGGGCGATCTCCATGGCCACCTCGGAGGCGAACAGTTTGGCCATGCCCGCCTCCAGGTCGCATCGTGCGCCGGTGTCGAGGCGCTCGGCGGCGTAGAGCACCAGCTGGCGCGCGGCGGTCAGCTTGGTGGCCATGTCGGCGAGGTAGTTGCCGATCGACTGGTGCCGCCAGATCGGCTTGCCGAAGCTCTCCCGTTCCTGGGCGTAGCGCAGCGCGTCCTCGAACGCCGCCCGGCCAACACCGAGCGCGCGGGCGGCGACCTGGATCCGGCCGGTCTCAAGGCCGGTCATCATCTGGGCGAACCCTTGTCCCTCGACTCCGCCCAGCAGGGCGGACGCGGGCGCGCGGTAGCCGTCGAAGATCAGCTCGCAGCTCTCCACGCCCTTGTAGCCGAGCTTGGGCAGGTCGCGGGAGACGGTCAGCCCGGGACCGTGCTCGACGAGCAGGATGCTCATGCCGGCGTGCCGCGGGGTGGCGCCGGAATCGGTCTTGCACAGCAAGGCGATCAGTCCGGAGCGGCGGGCGTTGGTGATCCATACCTTGGCGCCGTCGACAATGTAGCCGTCGCCGGTGCGGCGCGCGATCGTGGTCATCGCCTGCAGGTCGGAGCCGCCGCCCGGCTCGGTCAGCGCCATCGTGGCGCGGATCTCTCCGGTGGCCATCCTCGGCAGGTACCGCCGCTGCTGCTCCGGCGTGCCGAACGCGACGAGCAGCTTGGCCACCACGGTGTGCCCGCCCATCGCGCCGGCCAGGCTCATCCAGCCGCGGGCCAGCTCCTCGGTCACCAGGACGTAGCACGGGGTGGACACCGGGGCCTCGCCGTACGGCTCCGGGATCGCCAGGCCGAACACCCCGAGGAGCTTCAGCTGCTCGATGAGCTCCTCGGGATAGGCATCGGCATGCTCGAGGTCCCGGACCACCGGCCGAACCCGCTCGTCGACGAACTGCCGGACCGTGTCGACGACTGCCTGCTCCTCAGCGCTGAGTCGAGTCACGGGTCAAGCATCGGCCTTCGCCTCCGATGCCGCGAACCGCTCGCTCCACCAGGGCCGCCAACGGTTCTGGAGCGCGTCGAAGGAGGCGTCGTCCAGTCCGTACGTCGAGAGCACGGCCATGGCGCCGCCGCGCGGCCGCGCGGGGGAGGCCGGGGCGGCGCCGATGATCACCAGCCCGTCGTTCCAACCGTCCACCGTGAGCCCCAGCTGGTTGGCCGAGCGGAACCACACCTCACCGGCGACCGGCTCGCCGGCCAGCTCCGTGGTGTACCGGCTGCCCGGCTCGAGCGACGCCACCGCGGCCAGGCCGAGCGCGTCGATCGGTGTGCCGGCCTCGCCGACCGCGCCCTCGAGGAACACGGTGCGCCGGTCGACGCCGAGGTGGCGTTCCATGGAGAACCGCAGCTGGTGCAGGAACGTCGTCCAACCCTCGTTGATGTCGTCGTAGTAGGCGTCCCACTCCGGGTTCGTGCCGCGAGGCGCCCGGACCAGGCGCACCAGCGTCCGACCGTCGCCGGCGTCGTGCAGCGTGAACGTGTCGCCACCCGGCGCGGACAGCGTGTGGTCCCCCGCGGACTCGGTGAACTGCTGCCGGTAGATGAAGTCGATCTCGGCGTCCAGTGCCGGATCGTCCCAGCCGTGCCAGCGCCGGATCAGCTCCGGCTCGCGCATGGCCCGCCACACCGCGTCCACGGGCGCGGCGATGGTCACCTCGACGCGGAACGGCTCCTCGTCGTCGCTCATGTCAGTCTCCTTTGGACAGTCGTGGGCGCGGGTGGCCGCCGGCGACGAGCCGGTACGGGCGGCCGCCGGGGTGGTCGAACTCCGCGGCGGTGCGGGCGATCGCGTCGGCAAGGGCGTCGGAGAACCGGTGCACGTCGCCGGGGTGCGCGAACCGGATGTCCGCCTCGATCGTGAACGTGAGCAGCCGCGTGCCGGACCGCTCCGCGGCGGCCTGCATCCTGGTGACCTCGCGGACCGTGCCGGCGGCCACCCCGACCAGATGCTCGGCGGCGTAGCGATCTCCCATGGCGGTGAACGACTCGTTCATCACGGTGGGGTCGACGACGAACGCGTCGGCGGTGGCTCGCAGGATCCGCTCGGTGCAGCCGCGGCGTTGGCGCTCCTCGACCAGCTCGATCAGGCCGGCCCGCTCGAGCACCCGCAGGTGGTAGTTCAGCCGCTGGCGGGGCAGCTCCAGCTCGGCCGCCAGCCGGGTGGCCGACGCCGGTGTGCGCAACCGGTCCAGGAGCCGCCGGCGCAGCGGGGACAGCGCCGCACGAAGCCGGTCCGGCTCCTCGACCAGGGTCATCGCGCTGCCGCTCACGTCGACCCAGCGTAATTTGACAGAAAAATTTGTCAATAGCCGCCCGGCAACCTCTCCACGCGGGGTGGAGGAGGCCGCTCAGGTGGTGGTCGAGTCGAGGCGGTTGAGGATCGTGCTGCCGATCTCGAACAGCTGCGCCAGCTGGTCCGGGGTGAGCGCGTCGACGACCAGCTCGCGGACGATCTCGACGTGCCCCGGCGCGCTGGCGCGAAGCTTGTCATAGCCGGCATCGGTGAGGACGGCGTTGATGTGCCTGCCATCCGCCGGGCACGGCTGCCGGCGCACCCAGCCGCGCTTCTCCAGCCGCGTGACGACATGCGACAGTCGCGACAGGGACCCGTTGGACAGCGCGGCAAGATCCTTCATGCGCAGCGTCCGGTCGTCCGCCTCGGACAGGGCGGACAGCACGAGGTACTCGAAGTGGCTCAACCCGGCGTCGCGTTGCAGCTGGGACTCGAGCGCACCGGGAAGCTTGAACAGGACCGAGGCCAGTGCGCGCCATGCCCGCTGCTCGTCCGGGGTGAGCCACCGCGGTTCGCCCAAGTGCATGACACAGTATAGATCACTTGACGCGTCAAGTGATCAACGGTGCGGTCACAGTCGAGTAATTCAAGAAAAGAATTCAGCCGAAGAGGGGAACCCAAGGGATATTTCAATGTTGGACCCAAGGGTAACTAGCAATTTACGTTACCGTGCGGCCTTGGTAATACAAGAGCATCTCATATTCAGGGAGGCACCATGCGAAAGACCCGCACGGCCCGCTCCATGGCATTTCTGGCGATACTGGGCGCCGTGGTGGCCCAGGCCGTCGCGACGGCCAGCGTCGCACAGACCGACACGGCCGACCACCGCGTCGCCACCGCCACCGTCCGCAATGCCAACGGGGCGACGCTCGGCACGCTCACCATCCTCGACGCCGGCGGCGGCAAGCTGGCCATCAGCGGCCGCTTCACCGGCCTGACCGCCGGTTTCCACGGCTTCCACGTGCACGCGATCGGCATCTGCGACCCGCGGGCGACCGACCCGACCGGCAATCCCGCGCCGTTCACGACCGCCGGCCCGCACCTCGACGACGCCGGCAGCGCGCACGGCAACCACGACGGCGACCTGCCGCTGCTGCTCGTCAACGGCGACGGCACCACGGCCACCGCCACCGTGTCCGACCGGCTGACTCCGGCCCTGCTATTCGACGCCGACCGCAGCGCAATCATCATTCACGCCCTGCCCGACAACTACGCGCACATTCCGACCCGGTATTCCGCGGCCGGCGTGCCCGGTCCGGACGCCGCGACCCTGGCGACCGGGGACGCGGGCGGCCGGTTCGCGTGTGGAGTCATCGTTCGCGGCTGAGCCGCTACGGATTCGGGACGACGGCGGCGGTGACCGGGGTGCCGAGCTCGACCGTGCGGCTGACCGTGCACAGTCGATCGTGCGACAGCCGCACGGCGCGCGGCAGGATGGCCCTTGCCGCCTCGGCCTGCTCGCCGTCGGGGAAGCTGACGGTGAACGTGACGGCCAGGTTGGCCATCCGGTTGCCGTCGTCGTCGCGGATCTTGTCGCCGGTGGTGACGACCTCGAAGGTGTCCGGCTCGGCGTGCCGGCTGGTGGCCAGGTCGACGTCGATGGCGGTGCATCCTCCGATTGCCGCCAGCAGCAACTCCACCGGAGTGAACTCGGTTCCGGCGTCGGTGCCGAACGAGATGGTGCCACCCCGCGGATTGTGCGCGACGTAGCGTCCCTTGGCCGTTCGCTCGATCCGGACCGTGCGCTCCGTACTGTCAGCCATGGCCGTTGACTCTACGGTGGCCGGATCAACTCGCCCAGGACAGCAGCGGTTGGTGCCGCTCGGGGTCGCGCAGCGCGGCGAGGGCCTGCTTCTCCAGCTGCCGGATGCGCTCGCGGGTGTAGCCGAGGCGCTCGGCGATCTCGGCGAGGGTGTGCTGGCGGCCGTCGTGCAGGCCGTAGCGCAACGTGATGATCATGGCTTCGCGGGGCGGAAGGGTGTCGACGAGGGCGCGCAGCTCCCGGGCGAAGGCCTGGTACTCGACGACGTCGCTGCCCTGCAGCACCTCGGTGTCCTCGATGAGATCGCCGACGTTGCGATCGCCGTCGTCGCCGATCGGGGTGTCCAGGCTGATCGTCTCGCGGGAGAGCCGGCGCAGCTCGTGCACGGTGTCGACGCTGAAGCCGGTGTGCTCGGCAAGCTCCTCTTCGGACGGTTCACGGCCGAGGCGGATCTGCAGATCCCGTTCCACCCTGGCCAGTTTGGACACGTCCTCCACCACGTGCATCGGCAGCCGGATGGTGCGGCTGTACTGGGCGAGGCCGCGGTCGATGGACTGCCGGATCCACCACACGGCGTACGTGGAGAACTTGAAACCCTTGGTGTAGTCGAACTTCTCCACCGCGCGGATCAGCCCGAGGTTGCCCTCCTGCACCAGGTCCAGCATGGACTGCCCGCGCCGGAAGTACTTCTTGGCCACCGACACCACCAGGCGCAGGTTGGCCCTGATCATCCGGCATTTGGCCCGCTGACCTTGGGCGGCAAGCAGATCCAGGTCGGCCCGGTCCCGCTCGGACAGCTCGCGCGCGCCGGACTCGTGCTGGTGCAGCAGCTCGGCGGCGTAGACTCCGGCCTCGATCTGCTTGGCCAGCTCGACCTCCTCGGCCGCGGACAGCAGCGGGGTGGCCGCGATCTGGTTCAGGTACTGGTTGAACAGGCTGGCTTCCTCACCAGGCTCACTCGGCTCCGGTCGGGCCCGCTGCGGCCTGGCTCTCGTCGACGCCGGCACAGTCATTGATCACGGTTACCCGTCCGGGCATTGCACAAACCACAGCAAAGTCATAGCGAACTCTCAGGGCGGCGCGCGAATCTTCCGGTAACCAGGAGACATGGCGCTGTGGTACTCGGCGGATTCGTTGGTGTTGCTGGCCGGGATCCCGGGCGCCGGCAAGAGCACCTTGCTGCGGCGGGTGTTCCGGACCGGCAGCGGGGTGCGGGTGCTTGACTCCGAGCAGCTGCGGGAGCGCTGGCGGCCGGTGCTCGGCCCGGTGCCCTACGGGCTGTGGCGGCCGCTGTTGCACGCCGTGCACTATCTGCGCGTCCTCGCGGCGATCCGGCGCGGTGGGCCGTTGGTGGTGCACGACTGCGCGACCCGTCCGTGGGTGCGGCGGTTGCTCGGCCGGCAGGCCCGGCGGTTCGGCTTGCAGGTGCACCTCGTGCTTCTCGACGTGTCCGAGGAGCAGGCCCGCGCCGGTCAGCTGGCCAGGGGCCGGGTGGTCCGGCAGCGCAGCTTCGCCACGCACTGCCGGCGGTGGCGGGAGCTCGTGGCGGGGGCGCGGGAGTGCCCCGGCCGCATGGTCCCCGGGGCGCGGTCGGCGATCGTCCTGGACCGCGCGGCCGCCGACCGGCTGACCGGGATCAGGTTCGGCCAGCGCATGCGCGCACCGCTGCTGCTGCCCTGATCACCTGGCCCACGGAAGGTTCGACCAGGGCAGGTCGTAGCCGTACTTGCGGCCCATCTCACGGGCGAAGTCCAGGGTCTGCTCGCGGGTGTAGCCGGGGTTGTTGTCGAAGAACGACTGCCAGTCCCGGGCGTACTCGGCGCTCATGCCCCGGTGCTGGTTCGTCTCCACCCAGCTGCACCACTTCGGGTCCGACGTGTCGATGCCCACCCGGCGGAACTGGGCGTGGAACTCGACCGGGAAGTTGTGGTGCGCCTGGTAGTCCCGGCCGTCCGCGGGCGGCGGCCCGTAGATCGCCTCGCACTGCCGCCGGTAGTCCCGGCCGCGCTCGTACTCCTGCCGGTACTGCTCCTCGAGCAGCCGGCGGAGCCGTTCCTCCCGCTCCCGGCGGTCCCGCTCTGCGCGCTCCCAGTCCCGCTCCCGCTGCGGGTCCCGCCGCGGGTTGCTCGGCCGCCTGCGGCGCAGCAGCCGCTCGAGGACCCGGCCGAGGACGGCAAGGACGAACAGGCCGATCCGGATCGCCGGGCCGATCCAGGCCACCTGGAACTGTCCGTCGAGCTTCGGCTTGAGGTTCTCGATGGTCTGCTGAACCTGCCGCTCGACGTCGGCGATCGGCGCCCGGTAGGAGTTGATCATCTGGGTGGCCTGGGCCATGACGTTGGGCGTCAGGCCACCCTCGGCAGCCATGGCCTGCCGGGTATAGGAGATCAGCCGGCCGACCAGGTCGGTGAGCAGGTCGTTGACGGTGCTGCGGGCGCCGGCGACCACCTCGCCCATGGTGCGGCCGGCCTCGCTGAGCACCGAGCACATCGCGGCCGCCGCGCGCAGCGACTCGGTGACCTCGGCCGCCCGGTCCCGGTACCGGTCGGCGGCCTCGCCGGTCCACTCGGCCGTGTCCGTCCGTGCGGCACCGCCGAGCCGCTGGTGCACCTCCCCGACCCTGGTGGCCGCCCGCTGCCAGCCGTCGGCGAAGGACTGGATCACCGAGGCGTTGCCGGCCATCCGGTCCAGCACCTCCTGCAGCGGCTGGACGTGCGGCTTGAGCGCGTCGAGGCCGGCGGACGACAGCGCGTCGATCGGGCGCATGGGCGTGCTCAGCGCCTGCAGGTTGCCGTCGGCCCGCAGGCCCGCGGCGATCCAGTCGCGACCGCTGATCGTGGCGAGCAACGTGGCGGCGTCGTCGGCGTCCCGCGCGGCCTCCGCGCCGAGCGCCGCCGGAGCGGTGGTCACCGCGCCCTGCCCAGCCGGGCCGCGCCGGTGGTCTCCTGGTGCTCGTAGTCGGCGACCGCGTAGCGCAGGTTCGCCGCCTCCGACTCCAGCGCCTCCACGCCGCTGAGCAGGGTTTCGTGCCCCACCCGGGAAAGCGTGTCGAGAGTGGCCGCGATCCGTTGGCCTATCTGGCCGTACGCGTCGGCGGTCATGCGCACCCCGCCGGCCGCGTCCGACCCGCCGCGCAACTCGGCCGCCAGCCCGGAAAGGGCGCGCGCATGATTGGTCAGCGCCGCGGTGACCACGTCGTAGGACCCGCTCACGGCAACCCCCTACTCAGACGTCTTCCAGAACCGGCCGGCTCTCCCAGTCCGAGCGCATGTCGGCGGGCTCCGGCTCCTCGGGCTCCGGCCCGGCGAAGCGCTTCCGCGCGTCGGCCACGATCAGGTGCGCGCTCGGGTCCTGCTCGCCGACGGTGTCGAGCACCGCCTGCCGCAGCAGGTCGGGGATCCTGGCCTGGGCCCGCGCCAGGCACTCCATGATCTCCTCGGCCAGCTCCTCGGCCCCGCGCAGCTCCAGCCCGGTCAGCAGCCCGCTGGCCGACACCGTCACCCGCACCACGCCGTCCGGCGACCCCTCGGAGATCGACACCCGCGACACCCGGTCGGCCAGCTCCTGGTAGCGCCGAGCATCCTCAGCCACCCGCTCCGCCCAACCCATGTCACCGAGCGTGGCGCACCGACGGCAGATTGGACACAGCCGTTCGGGTCAATTGCCCGGCGCACCAGGCCGAGCGTGGGCGCGTGAGCGGCCACCACGGCGACGCCAGGCGCCAACACGGCGACGCCAGGCGCCAACACGCCGATTGGAAACCGGGGGTTACCTGGCGCTGGCGGCGGCGCGTTGGAGGTCTTCGTCGGACAGGATGCGGCTGTCGGGGTCGGGGGCGACCGGGTCGAGGGGTTCGAAGCGGAGCTTCTCCATGTACGGGGTGCGGCGCTTGCGGCGGGCGTCGAGGAACTCCTTGGCGTAGTACATGCGGGCGTCCTCGACGTCGCGCTGGCCGGTGACGATGTCGTGCATCAGGTTAAGGGCCAGGAAGTTGGCCTCGATGTCGTGGCAGCGTGCGGACACCTCGCCGGCGGTGCGCTCGACGACCACGCTGCCGTCGAACTCGGCGAGCGCGGTCGCCTTCTCCGGCGGGACGCGGTAGTCGATGACCGACTCGACGGAGTCGATGTGCGGGGCCGGGAAGTTGTGCTCGTAGTACGTCTCGGTGGCGACCACGCGCTTCCAGGGGCCGACGCGCCGCCAGATGAGCACCGACTCGGTGGCCTCGTGCGGCTCGCCGTACTTGTCGACGACCAGCTGCGCGGCCTCCCGCGACGGATCCGGCCAGTTTTTGATCACGTCTGACTTACGTCCGGTTCCCATGGGTGAGGACCTACCCGCTACAGGCCCACTCCAACCGGTCTACATTCCCTGACAACCGATCGGCGGTTGGTGGGGTATAACAGCCACAACCTGCGAGGGATGATCATGGCCGGCGTGTCGGAGGCGGCGTTCGAGGCGTACTTCGCCGCGCGCGTGCCGGCGTTGCGGCGGTCGGCGTACCTGCTGACCGGCAACTGGCACGACGCGGAGGACATCGTCCAGGCCGCCTTCGTCCGCCTGTACGGCGTCTGGCACCGGGTGCGGTACGACTCGGCCGACGCCTACGTCCGCCGCGTGCTGGTGAACGTGTTCCTGTCCACCAAGCGCGGCCAGCCCGCGCGCGAGCACCCGGTGCCCGACGTGCCGGACAGCCCGGCGGTCCAGGCTTCGGCCGAGGACCGGGTGGCTATGCGTGGTGCATTGGCATCGCTGACCCCTGGCCAACGGGCCGTGGTCGTGCTGCGCTACTGGGAGGGCCTCAGCGTGGCCGAGACGGCCGCCACGCTTGGCGTGTCGGAGGGCACCGTGAAGAGCCAGACGCACCGGGCGGTGCTCGCCATGCGGCCGCACCTGGCCGAGGACGGGGTGCGCTGACATGGTCCACCCCGAGCGCGACGTCGACGCCGCGATGCGGCGGGCGGTGGCGGCCTGCCTGCCGGACCGCGAGCCGCCGATCGGCCTGCGGATCGACCGGGTGATCCGGCTCGGCCGCCGCCGGACCATGGCGCGGCGGCTCGCCGTGCCGGTCGCCGCGGCGGTGGTCACCGCGCTGGTGCTCGCCGTGTCCCGAACCGTCGGCATGACCGACCCGGATCCCGGGCCGCCGCCGGCGATCGGTGCCTCCGAGATTCCGTCCAGCGCGCTGCCGCCGGCGACGCTGGCCTACCGGCTGCCGGCCGGGCACTCCTGGGACGAGGCCGCCAACCGGCTGGCCAGGGGGATCGCCGAGGCGCTGCCGCCGGAGCACGTCGCGACCTATGTCGGCTCCCGCAGCGACCAGATCGGCGGCGGCGCGCGCTACGGCTACGGGTTCCACACGCTGTGGCGCGACGGCCAGCGGTACGGGTACCTGATGTGGCTGCACCGCACCAAGGGCGAGTACCCGGCGACCGCGTACGGCCTGCCGGTCGAGCCGTGCGTGGAGCCCTACGGCAAGTCCCCCGCGTACCACTGCGCGCCGGTGGCCGTGCCCGAAGGCGGCAGCGCGTACTCGTTCGACGTCGACAGCGGGTACAGGATGCGCGGGATCGTCTGGGACAGCAAGGATCCCAACGGTGGCGCCGACATCCGCGTCACGATCGCGTTCTACCTGCCGACCGGCGGCGCCTGGACGCCCTTCCCGGTGCTCGACGATCACCCGACGCTCACGGCGATCCCGATGTCGATCGACGAGCTCGCCCGCCTGATCGGGATTCCCGGCTGAGGCCTCGCCCGGCCAACGCCGGACGCGGCCGGGCGGCGCGCCGGCGCTCTCCCGCGCCCGGTCCGGGTCGCGGTCCGGCCACCGTCGCGGCTCGTCGGCCGGCCGGGCCTCGGACCCGCGGACCGCCGGGTCACACCGTCTGCGCGGGGTGCTCGACAAGGGCGAGGACCCGGCTGGCCATGAAGCGGGCGGTGCGCACCGGGGTCCCGGTCCGGGTCACCTCGACCACCTGGACCACCCCGCGGCCGATGGTCACCTCGACCCGGCGCCCGGCCCTGGTCGCGGTGATCTCGTAGGTGCGGATGGAGTCGCCGGCGTCGACGACGATCTCCACGCGATCGCCCTTCATATCCTCGAACCTAGTCTGAGCTGCGCCGCAACGGGGTACCCGGCCGTGATGGCGCTGGCCGTGACCGGGGTGGGGAAGGCGATCGCGCGGCATCCTTCGTGGGGTGTCGCGGTCGGCGCGCTGTGCGTGTCGGCGTCGGCCGTGCTGATCGACCTGTCCGGCACGTCGCCGGGCACGGCCTCGTTCTACCGGTGCCTGCTCGCCGTGCCCTTCCTGGTGGTGCTCGCGGCGGGGGAGCGGCGCCGCGAGGGCCCGCCGCCGCGGCGTCAGCGGGTGCAGGCGGTGCTGGCCGGGGCCCTGTTCGCCGGCGACATGCTGCTGTGGACGCAGGCGATCGCCGAGGTCGGCGCGGGGCTGTCCACGGTCCTGGTCAACCTGCAGGTGGTGTTCGTGCCGCTGCTGGCCTTCGCCGTGGACCGCGAGCCGATCACCCGGCGGTTTCTGGGCACCCTGCCGTTCCTGACGGTCGGCGTGGTGCTGACGGCGGGGATCGTCGACGGCGGGACGGTGGGCGCCGAGCCGGTGTGGGGCACGGTGCACGCGATCCTGGCCGCGGTGTGCTACTCGGGCTTTCTGTTCCTGCTGCGCCGGGGCGGGCTCGGCGGCCGGATCCGGCAGTCCTATGTGGACGTCACGGTGGCGGCCGCGCTGGTGTCGCTGGCGGTGGGGGCGTTCTGGCACGGGGTGGACCTGACGCCGGGCTGGGCGGCGATCGGTTGGCTGCTGCTGGTGGCCGTCGCCGGGCAGATCCTCGGATGGCTGCTGGTCGCGACCTGCTCGCCGCGGATCCCCAGCCACATCGGCGCGATCCTGCTGCTGCTCACCCCGGTCGGCGCCGTCGCTCTCGGCGCCGCGGTGCTCGGCGAGCGGCCCGGCGTGCTGCAGCTTCTCGGTTGCGCCCTGGTCCTGGGGAGCGGCTACCTGGCCACCCGGCGTCATTGACAAAGCAGATTTGTACGTGAAAAATCTGCTGTGCAATGGCGGAACATGATCTACCTTGCGCTGGTCACCAGGCGTCTGCAGGCAGATCCGGGTGCCGCGTTCAAGCTCGCCGTGACCTGTTACCCGAAGGGAAGACCCATGACTGAACCGATGACGCTGCGGGCCCGCGTCCTGGCGCCGGCCGCGCGGGTGCGCCGCGCCCTGACCGACCCGGCCGAGCTGCGTACCTGGCTGGCCGAGCACGCCGAGGTGGAGCTGCCGCACCGGTACGAGTTCTGGGGCCGCTACACGCCCCACGGCGACGCGCCGCGCCAGCGACTGTTGCATGTGGACGATCACACGCTGCGGTTCGGGTGGCGGGTCGAGGACACGGACACGACCGTCGACATCGGACTCGAGGCGGAGCGGCCGGGCTCGACGATCGTGGTGCTGCGGCACAGCGGGCTGCCCGACTTCGCCGAGATGATGGCGCAGACCGGCCCGCTGAGCCTGCTGCACACGTTCTGGGCGCTGGCGATCGCCAACCTCGTCGACCACGTGGAGGGCCGGGCGCTGACCGCCAGGGTCGACCTCACCTCGCCGCTGATGCGGGCCGAGGTGGTCATCGACGCATCGCCGCGGGCGGTGTACGACTCGCTGGTCGATCCGGAGGTGTTCGCCCGCTGGTTCGGCGCCAAGATCGAGATCGAGCCGCACGTCGGTGGGCGCTGGGCCATGGGCGGGTTCGAGCTGGACGAGTCGCCGGCCAAGATCCTCGAGCTCGAGCCCGGCCGCTCGCTGTCGATCGGCTGGTCCAACGGCCTTGTCGCGTCCTGGGAGCTGGCCGACTCGGGTGGCCGGACGCGGCTGACGCTCGTGCAGAGCGGGTTCGACGAGAGCAACCCGCCGCACGACGCCTGGCTCGGCTGGCTGAGCGGCATCGCCGAGCTGCGCAGGTACCACGAGCTAACCGACTGGCGGCCGACCTGGCTCGGTGTGCACCTGGACGGGATGCCGGACGGCTTGATCACGCTCCCGCAGGAGGTCTGACGTGTTGCTGGAGGGGCAGAACGCGATCGTCTACGGGGCCGGCGGGGCGATCGGCGGCGCGGTTGCGCGGGCGTTCGCCGGGGAAGGGGCGCGGGTGCACCTCGCCGGGCGGACCCTGGCCCGGTTGGAGCGGGTGGCCGAGGAGATCCGGGACGCGGGCGGCGCGGTGGCGACCGCGGAGCTGGACGCGCTGGACGAGCGGGCCGTCGACGAGCACGCCGACGCCGTGGCCGCCCGCGCCGGCAGCGTCGACATCTCGATGAACCTGATCTCGATCGGAGACGTGCAGGGGACGCCGCTGGCCGAGATGGCGGTCGGCGACTTCCTGCAGCCGATCGTGAACCTCATGCGCTCGGCGTTCCTGACCGCAAGAGCGGCGGCCCGGCACATGATCAGGCAGGGCTCCGGCGTGATCCTGATGTTCGGCGGCGACGGGGATCCCGTGCGCGACTACCACATCGGCGGCTTCCAGATCGCGCTCGCCGCCCAGGAGTCGCTGCGCCGGCAGCTGGCCAGCGAGCTCGGCCGGCACGGCATCCGGGTCCTGAGCCTGCAGACCGGCGGCATACCCGAAACCATCCCCGCGGACTTCGAGGGCGCGGAGGCCATCGCGAAGTCCCTGGTGGACCCCACCATGCTCAACCGGGCCGCCACGTTGGCCGACGTCGGCCACGTCGCCGCGTTCGCCGCCTCCGACCACGCCCGCTCCATGACCGCGACCGCTCTCAACATCAGCTGCGGCGCGATCGTGGACTAGCAGCACCAGGTCGTCCGTGCCGCGGTCGCCCTGCGACGGCACGAGCACTCGTGTTTGCGATGCCCCATGCTCGCCACAACCCGAAAATGCTTCCCCGGCTCGACGAGATCGAGGACGACCTGTTGGCATGGCTCGGTGAGGTCGAGGGCATCGACCTCACCCTGACCTCCTGCCGGGACCTGTCCTCGATGAGCGGCATCCTGGCCGACAGCTCCTATCGTCTGCTGCCGGCCTGAGGGCGCGGCCTTACTTCAGGTGCCGGGCGAAGAACCGGTTGGCGTCGTCGGCCTCGAACGGTGGGACGCCGGTGTGCCCGCCCATGTTGGCGTGCAGGGTCTTCTGCGTGGAGCCGAAGGCGTCGAACAGGTCCAGGGCCAGCTGCCGGTCGTTTCCTTCGTCGTCCCACTGCAGCAGGACCAGCAGCGGAATGGTGACCTGCCGGGCTTCGGCGAACATGCCGCGGGGCACGAAGCTCCCGGCGAACAGCAGGGCGGCCGCGATGCGTGGCTCGACTGCCGCCAGCCGGATGCCGATGGCGATCACTCCTCCCGAGTACCCGACCGGGCCGCCGATCCCGGGCAGCGAGAGGACGGCGTCCAGGGTCGCCTGCCATTCCGGGACCGCCTTGTCGACCAGCGGGACGACGAGCCGGTCGACGATCTCGTCGTCGACCGGCTCGCCGGCCGCCAGCGCCCGGCGCAGGTCGGCGCGGGCCTGCTCGGCGGTGGCGCAACGGGGCCGCTCCCCGCTGCCGGGCAGCTCGATGGTGGCCGCGGCGAAGCCCTCCGCCACGGCGTGCCGGGCCCGGGCCAGGAGTCGGGGGTACATCTGGTGCAGTCCGCCGGGGTGGCCGAGCAGGATCAGCGGCGCCGGTGCGGCTGCGGAGGTGGATGCGGGTGTCCACAGGATGCCGGGGATCTCGCCGAGGGTGAACTCGCGCTCGAGGACACCGTCGTCGAGGCGCTGTTGAGAAGTGAATCGCACGGTCGTGCCTTTCGGGAGTGCTCGCGGGCGGCGCTCCCGGACGACCTATCGCCCGACCGTGACCCCGGAGGGAAGCACCCACGTCGATACGTTCACGGGTACCACCTCCTCGTCCTCTCGCACGGCCGCCGCGAACCTAGCAGTGGCCGCCGTGGTCCGCCAACAGGTTTGCGTAGGCTCCGGGGCCCGCCGCGAAGGCGGTCACGCTCAGCCAGCAAGATCCATCGGACTCACAGCCGCTCGCTCGACAAGTGCAGAGAAGCTCGACAAGCGCAAGGTCGAACTCGGCTCCTGCGGCCGCCCGGCTTAGGGGCGGGCGCCCAGGTCGGTGCGGGCGCGGAGGAGCTCGGCGCGGGCGTCGTCGATGTCGCCGGAGACCAGCATGCAGGCGGCGAGGCGGACGGCGTCGGCGGCGTCGCGGACCCGGCAGGTGTCTCCGCAGGCGGCGGTCCGGGCCAGCGAGACTCGCAGGTCCTCGGCCAGGGCCAGGGCGTCGGGCGTGGCGGTGAGCAGGGGAAGCACGGCGTCGATGCCGGCGATCAGGTAGTGGCCCGCGGACGGTCGCAAGTCGGGCAGCGCCTCCGGCCGGGCCCGCGGTATCCACGGCCGGCGACCCCGATGCACCATCGGCGACGCCCCTCCCCGAGCCCCGGTTCCCATCATGGTTGCCATCCTCGTAGCTGGAATCCGATCTTGCGGCGGATTCCTCTATCGCACACCCCCAAACCAGATAACAAGTAGAACTCCACTATGGAGTGAATGGGGTCGCTATAGCGCTCTGGCGTTCGGCCTGGGTGACCCAGGGGGCGGCGTTCACGATCAGGTTACGGGCCTGGCGGGGGGCGAACTCGTAGGTGGTCTCGCCGCCGCACGGGCCGTCGGACTCGCCGGGGCGCTTGACCCACAGCGTGGCCGCGACGCCCGGCAGGTCGGGGCTGGTGGTCGGGCGGTCGCCGAGGCCCTGCCGGGCGGGGTTGCACCACTCGTCGTCGCGGCCCGGCTCGTCGGGCGGCGGCCCGGCGCCGTTGCGCGAGGTGTCGATGACGAACTCCCGGCCTCCGACCAGGTCCGACAGCTCGAGGCCCCACCGCTGGGCGTCCTGGGTGGGCTGCCGGTTGGCGACGTTGACGGCGAACCCTTCCGCGCGGTTGACGCCGGACGCCAGCAGCCGCTCGGCGGTCTCGCCGGTGCTGCGCCAGGCGGAGTGCCCGGCGTCGAGGTACACGTACTGCCCGGCGTCGACCAGCCTGGCGACCGCGGTGCGGAGCAGGTCGGCTCGCTCGGCGTCGAAGCAGTCGGCCGGGATCGCGTCGGGCTCGACGATGATGGCCGCGCGGGTGCCGGCCAGCGCCGCGACGAGCTGGTCGATCCAGGCCAGGTATGCCTGGGGGGTGGGCGCGCCGTCGCGGTGGCCGGTGCAGCCGCGGTCCGGCAGGTAGTAGGCGACCAGGACGAGCAGCGCCCGCTGCCGCCGGGCGTCGCGGGCCAGCCGCGGGATGTCGGCGACGTTCTCCGGGCCGTTGATCCACCGGGCCTGCGGGGTGCTGGTGATCGGGTCGAGCCAGCCGGCGCCGTTGGCGGCCTGCCAGCGGCTCGCCTCCGAGTCGCGGTCGAGGTGCAGCCGCTGGCCGCGGAACGGGTGCTGCAGCGGGGCGAACTCCACCGGCGGCGGGCTCGGGTGCAGGTCGGTCGACGGGGCGTGGCCGCAGCCGGCCAGCGCGACCGCGGCGAGGAGGGTGGCGAGGCGGCGCATCACGGCTCCCAGTAGCGGCTGACGCGGTAGACGGTCACGCCGTCGTCGCCGGTGCCGAACGAGGTGACGGCCACCGCGTGCTTGCGGGCCTCGAGCAGCGTCGGGTATCCCTGCGGGCCGTTCTGCGCGGTGTAGTACCAGTTCGGCACCACCAGGTAGTCGATGCGGGTCAGGTCGCGGCGCACCGCGGGGTCGGTGTCGAGCTTGTGCACGATGATCGGTCGGGGGTTGTATCCGTTGTGGTGCACCAGGTCCACCCAGATCGAGTCGTGCGCCACGATCACCTTGTCGCGCGGCACGTTGTCGGCGACCCACCGCTGGGCGGCGCGCAGCGGCGGCTCCTCGGTCGTGGTGAGCATCGGTCGCAGCTCGGCCGGCCAGACGGCCGCGGCCGCGGCGAGCACACCGATCGCCAGCCCACCGGCCATGACCAGCCGCCAGCGCGGGTGCCGTGCCGGCGTTTCCGGCTCAACGGCCCAGGTCCGTGGCCGCCGGTTGCCCGCGACCACCTCGATCGCGCCGACGACCAGGAGCACGGCCCACGGCAGCAGCGTCAGCACGTGCATGAACGGCACGTAGCCGCCGCGCAGCAACACCAGCCAGCCGAGCGCCAGGGCCAACGCGATCGGGCGCAGCCGGGGCGCGGCCAGGCAGACCGGCAGCGCGGCCAGCCCGCCGAGCAGCAGGATCCAGTCCTGGGTCAGCCAATCGGTGAACAGGTGCCGCGCCGCGGTGTCGGGGAGCAGCACGGAACCGCTCGACGGCCGCTCGGCGAGCTGCCATCCGGCGGTGCCCAGCAGGCTGTTGTGCCCGGGGCCGGGGAACAGCTCGCCCTTGTACAGCGCGAACAACGGGTACAGCGCCATGAGCAGGACGCCGGCCCCGGCCGCGACCGTGAGCGTCTGGGTCCGGTTGCGCGGGTCGGCGTTGCGCCACATCGCCCAGGCCAGCGCGGGCAGCAGCACCAGCGCGGTCTCCTTGGTCAGCGCGGCCATCCCGAAGCACAGCGCGGCGCCAAGGCTGCCGGCGATCCCCCGGCGCGGTGACAGCGCGAGCACGAACGCGCCGAGCAGCCAGGGGGTGGCAAGGTTGTCCAGGAACACCCACCGTCCATATGAGACACTCAACGGGCACAGCGCGAACAGCAGGGCGGCCCCGGCGCCACCGGCCCGGGAGAAGCCGAGCCGCCGGCCGAGCGCGTAGACCAGCGCGGTGCTGGCCAGCTTGGCCAGCAGCATGACCTCGTTGCCGAACCCGAAGGCCGTGCCGTAACGGTCGAAACCGTTGGTGAGCAACGCCCACAGCGCCATCTGGATCCAGCCGGCCGGAGCGTGGTCGTAGAAGTACGAGTACGGCGAGAGCGTTCCCTGGTAGCGCAGCGACCAGGCCTGGGACAGGTAAGTCCCCGGATCGTCCACGTACCGGGGAAACGTCGACATGCCGATCGCGTGTGCCAAGCCGGCCACCACGAGCACCGGGACCAGCACGGCGAGACTGCGGCCGTGCCGGCGCAGCCACACGCTCACCGACACGAGCAGCCGGCGCCGCACCGGCAGCGGCGGCAGGACCTTCGCCAGGTCCACTGTGGTCAGAGTGGGCCTCGTGCGGTGCGCGCTCATCGCGAGCCCACCAGCTCCGGCTGCGGCGCGCCCGGCAGGTGCGCGCCCTGGTGTGCGGTCTTGACCCAGTTGTTGCGGCCGAGCGTGTAGCGCAGGATCGCCCAGATCGCGGCCAACGACAGCACGAGCTGGAACGGGTACGCGCCGACGATCAGCCCGAGATAGTCGCGCAACCGCGCCCGGATCCCGAACGTGCGGCTGAACTGGCGCAGCAGCACCACGTCCAGCGCCACGTTGAGCAGCCCGAGTCCTAACGGGAGGCTCGCGAGCAGCGTCACGACGATCGGCGACTTGTGCCAGATCGCCATGGCCAGCGCGACCGGGGCCAGCGCCGCGGCGAATGCCTGGAAGAACTGGAAGCCCAGCACGTACACGGCGAGCAGCCGCTGGGCGCGGGTGGGCAGCGCCAGCCACTCGCCGGACCGGAAGACCTGGATGAAGCCCTGCATCCAGCGCACCCGCTGGCGCAGCAGGCCGCGCAGGGTCGACGGCGTCTCCTCGCGGGTGACCAGCTCCTCGAGGTAGACCACGTCGACCCGGTAGCCGAGCACCGACGCCAGGATGCCGATCTTGCAGTCCTCGGTCAGGCACTCCTCGTCCCAGGCCCGGCCGTACCGCGCGCGCAGCGTGTCGATGAACCGCCTGCGGAAGAAGACCGTGTTGCCGCCCAGCGGCATGATGCCCATCGCCGCCTGGAGCTTGAGCCGGGACTGGAACCACTTGAAGTACTCGAGCACGTTGGCCGCGCGCCACCACGCCGAGGTGTTCGCCCGCCACCAGCGGCGCAGCGGGGGGGGGGGCCCGCCCGGCTGCGGGACGGCATCCGGGTCGGCGTTGAAGTTCATCAGCTGCACGCCGCACTGCACGACCGCGGCGTTGGTCCGCCGGAACCGGTAGTCCACCACGTGCAGCAGATCCGGGTGGAACAGGTCCTCGGCGTCGGCGATTCCGACCCACTCGAACCGGACGCCCAACCGGTCCAACCGTTCGATCGCGGCGTTGAGCCCGATCGGCTTGTTGTGCACCGGATGGTCGCTCGGGTAGGGGCACTCGAGGATCCGCCCGGGATACTCGCGCGCCTTCGCCCGGACGATCCGCGCGGTGCCCTGGTCGTCGGCGTAGTCGACGATCGGCATGACGCGGTAGTTCGGGTGGCTCAGGGTGGCCAGCCGGTCGAGGGTGGTCCCGGCAACGGCCTCCTCGTGCCGCATGGGCACCAGGATCACGCCGGGCAGCCGGGGTGTGTCCGGGCTTCCGTAGCGCGCCGGGTTGCCGTGCTCGGGCCGCCACCACTTGTACAGCTGGAACGCCAGCGTGGTCACCGTGACCACCAGCATGAACAGCGACACCACCACGATGAACGCGTCCAGGAACAGTACGGCCGCGAGCACCCCGGCGGCCGACACCCCGAGCAGGCAGGCCAGCCGGGCGCCGGGGCGGGTGTCGCGGTGGTCGAACGACCACCACCGGTCGGTGCAGTAGTTCAGCACCGCACCTGCGGCCAGCAGCGTCCAGTAGGCCACGCTCGCGCCGAGCCGCGGCGCCAGCACCGGAAACAACGCAATGCTCAGGACCGTGCTTGCGCCGCGCGCGGCGTGGAACCGCCACCACCGGGTCCACGTGCTGCGCGGCGAGCCGGCCAGCCGGCCGCGCCAGGTCAGGTACCGGTTGCCGAGGAAGTTGAGCTGCAGCGTGACCAGCACGGTGGCCGCGTTGGCCAGCCATGGTGGCCAGCCGGCGTGGATCAGTGCCAGGAGCAGAACCATCCCCAGGGCCGCCGCGGTCAGGCCGACGGCAACGAACCGGACGGGCACGCCAAATCCTCCCGGGAGTGGGGCGTCAGTTGAGATCGAGACGGGGGTTAACCGCATGCTGGTGTAGCGAAACCGTTACTGAATGGGAGGATGCGAGGGTGACCGCCATCTCGCTGGACGACGCGCGCCGGTTGGACCGCGACGACGAGCTTGCCGCGTACCGCGAACGGTTCGTGCCGATCGATCCCGGTGTCGTGGCCTACCTGGACGGCAACTCGCTCGGCCGGCCTCCACAGTCCACAATGGATCGATTGGAGGATCTGGTTGTCCGGCAGTGGGGTTCGCGGCTGATCCGGTCCTGGGAGGAGGGCTGGCTCGAGCTGCCGGAACGGATCGGCGACCGGCTCGGCGCGGCCTGCCTCGGCGCCGCGGCCGGTCAGGTGATCGTCGCCGACTCGACGACCCTGTGCCTGCACAAGGCGCTGCGGGCGGCGATCGCCCTTCGGCCGGGGCGCACCGAGATCGTCACCGACGCCGCCAACTTCCCGACCGATCGCTACGTGGTGGAGGCGGTGGCCGAGGAGCTGGGCCTGACCGTGCGCTGGGTGCCCACCGACCTCGCGGCCGGGATCACGGCGGAGGCGCTGGCCGGTGCGGTGGGGGAGCGGACCGCGGTGGTCACGCTGTCGCACGTGGCGTACCGCTCGTCGTACCTCGCCGACCTGGCCGCGATCACCGAGCTGGTGCACGCGGCCGGGGCGCTGGTCGTGTGGGATCTGTGCCACAGCGCCGGGGTGGTCCCGGTGCACCTCGACGCGGCCGGCGCCGACTTCGCGGTGGGCTGCACCTACAAGTTCCTCAACGCCGGGCCCGGTGCGCCCGCCTTCCTGTACGTGCGCGCCGAGCACCTGCCCGGCCTCCGCGCGCCGCTGCGCGGCTGGATGGGCACCGAGGACATCTTCGACATGGACGCGGCCTACCGGCCGGCCTCCGGGCTGCGCCGCCTGCTGTCCGGCACGCCCGCGGTGCTCGGCCTGCTGTGCGTGGCCGAAGGCCTTGCCATGATCGCCGATGCCGGGATCGAGCGGATCCGCGCCAAGTCGACCGCCCTGACCCGGCTGGCGATCGAGCTCGCCGACGCCTGGCTGGCCCCGCTTGGCTTCACGGTCGCCTCGCCCCGCGCCGATGAGCGCCGCGGCGGGCACGTGCTGCTCAGCCACCCGAACGCCGCAAACCTCGCCCGGTTGTTCAACGACAGCGGCGTGATCCTCGACTTCCGCCCACCGCAAGGGATCCGCCTCGGCCCCTCGCCACTGTCCACAAGCTACGAAGAGGTGTGGACGGCGCTGAACCGAATGCGCGCGCTCACCGCGGCCGGGTCCAGCACCGTCCTTTCCACCTGAGCCCCGATCCACCGACCGGCGTCGGAGGTCGGCGATCGCAGGGCGGAAACGACGGCCGGCCGCCGTCGCTTAGGCCGCCAGCCTGATTGGCTCTTCGGAACCAGCGGGCTCGGTGGTCGGACGGGGTTGGCGGATGCCGAGGAGGGCCACGGCGGCGCCGAGTGCGGCGACGATGACCGGCACCACGAGCGCGGCGTGGAAGCCGTCGAGCAGGCCCTGGGCCGTGCCGTCCGGGCGGGTCGCGCCGTTGTTGACGGCGGTGGTCACCGCCAGCACGAGCGCGCCGCCGAACTGGAACGAGGTGTTGACCAGGCCGCCGGCCAGGCCCTGCTCGTGGGGGGCGATGCCGTTGGTGGCGGCGATGTTGAGTGGGCCGTAGGCCAGGCCGAACGCCAGCCCGCCGAGGAGGTACGTCGGGAGCATGGCGGCGTAGCCCGTGTCGGCGTCGATCGGCAGGTACAGCGCGTACGCCGCGACGGCCGAGCTCAGCCCGACAAAGATCACCCGCTGCACGCCGAACCGGCTCACCAGGGGTGCGACCCGCGGCGCCAGGACGGCGACGAGCGCGCCGGCCGGGAAGATCGCCAGGCCGGTCTCCAGCGCCGACCAGCCGCGCAGCTGCTGCAGGTACAGCGTGGTGATGAACTGCGTGCCGAACCAGGCGCCGATCAGCGTCATCGCGCCGAGGTTGGCCCGGACCAGCGCGCCGGAGCGCAGGATTCCCAGGCGCACCAGCGGGGCCGCCGAGCGCCGCTCGATCAGCACGAACACCGCCATGATCGCGGCGGCGGCCACCAGCGAGCCGATCGTGCGTGCCGAGTCCCAGCCCACGTCGGGCGCCTCGACCAGGGTGTAGACCAGGATCAGCATCGCGGCCGTCACGGTGACCGCGCCGGCCACGTCGAACCCGCGGCCCGCGCGCGCGGGCCGGCCGGAGTCGGGAATCAGCCGGGCGCCGGCCAGCAGCGTGACCAGCGCGAGGGGAGCGGGCAGCAGGCACACCCACTGCCAGCCGATGCCGGTCAGCAGCCCGCCGAACACCAGGCCGAGGGAGAAGCCGGTCGCGCCGGTGGCGGTGTAGATCGACAGTGCCTTGTTGCGGGCCGGGCCCTCGGCGAAGGTCGTGGTGATGATCGACAGGCCGGCCGGCGTGGTGAACGCGGCGGCCACGCCCTTGACGAACCGGGCGGCGACAAGGAACGTCCCGTCGACGGCCAGCGCGGACAGCGCGGAGGCGACCAGGAAGACGGCCAGCGAGACGAGGAACACCCGGCGCCGGCCGAGCAGGTCGGCGGCCCGCCCGCCGAGCAGCAGGAAGCCGCCGTATCCGAGCACGTAGCCGCTGACCACCCACTGCAGCGCGCTGGTGGACATGCCGAGGTCGGCGCGGATCGACGGCAGGGCGACGCCCATCATCGAGACGTCGAGGGCATCGAGGAAGAGCGCGCCGCACAGCACAAGCAGGGTGCTCCAGGCGCGGCGGCTCAGCCGGTGGTTGCCGGTGTCGGTACCGGTGTCGGACGAGGTTGACACGAGAGTAAACTCCAGACGCTCGGTTTCGGACCGGTCGGTCCCGGACCGATCGGTCCGCAATCTTGCTCGGGCGGCCGGGCGGCTGTCAACCCAATTGGGACCGATCGGTCCGATAGACTGGGCGGCGGAGGTGGAAATGGGGCGACGACCTGCGGCCGAGACCCGTGCCCACATACTGGACACCGCGGCCCGCCTGTTCGACGCCCACGGCGTGCACGCCGTCGGGCTGCAGCAGATCATCGACGAGTTCGGCTGCGGCAAGAACCTGCTGTACCGCGAGTTCCCAAGCAAGGACGACCTGGTCGTCGCCTACCTGCAGGCCCGTACCCGGGAATGGGAGCAGCGGGTCGAGTCGGCGATCCGGCCCCTGGACGGCGACCCGGGCGCCCAGCTCGTCGCGATTGTGCGGGATGCGGCCGACAAGGCCACCGTCGCCGGGACCCGGGGTTGCCCGCTGCGCAACGCGTTCGCCGAGTTTCCCGACCCCGACCACCCCGCGCACCGGGTGGCCGTCGACCACTTCGCCGCCGTGCGGGCGCGGCTGCTCGAGATCGCGGAGCAGACCGGTGCGCGCGACCCCGGCCCGCTGGCCGACCGGATCATGCTGATCATCGACGGGCTGTATGCCAACGGCGCCATCCTGGGCCCGAACGGCGCGGCCGCCGCCGCCGTGCGCTTCGCCGAAGACGTCGTCAACGCAGCCACCCATGCCTAGCGCCGATGGTCACTCCCCCAAGCCCATCCCACCCGCCCACCCCCGGCCTCCCCGTCCACCCCCAGCGCGCGTCTCGAACGTGTCGCTGGAAGCGTCGCTGGGGTCGACCAATCTTTGGCGAGGGCGGCCGCCCCACGACGACAAGGGCAGGGCGAGGAACGAGCCCCTGCCCGCAGACGTCGTCAGCCAACCACCACGACACCCAACCACCCACCCCGGCCCGCAACCACCCAACCAATCCAACCC
>NZ_DASZCQ010000056.1:0-4506 GCF_035942955.1 Actinophytocola sp.
GCGACCTGGGCGATCGGCTTGTTCGTCTCGCGGACGATCCGGACCGCTCCCTCACGGAACTCCCGGTCGAACCGCCGTCGCTTCTCCGGCATGGCGCATCATCCTCATAGTCCATGCCTCCACGGTCTGGGGGGAACCTCATTCCTCACGGTGGGGAGTGAAGGTGGCCCTGGTGCGATGGCGAGGAAAGTGGCCTTCGTGTGGCGGTGGAATGAAGTCGACATGGGTGGCTGCATACCGTGGTGGAGGCGCCTTCAGCGGGGAACGGAGGTCGCCTTCACGCGGCCGGGGAAATGAGTTCGGCGTGGGGTGACTGACGCGGTGAAGGTCGCCTTCGGCGGAGGGGATGGAGGCCGCCTTCACGTGACGGATGGGGAGGGAAGGTGGCTTTCGTCGCTGCCTGCCGCGGTGGAGGTGACCTTCGGCCGGGGGACGAAGGTCGCCTCCACGTCGCAGGTGGGAATGAAGTCGACTTGGGTGGCTGCATACCGTGGTGAAGGTGGCGTTCGTTGGGAGGAATGAAGGCCGCCTTCATGTCGCGGGTGGAGAGGGAAGGTGGCTTCCGGGCTGGGTGTGGTGGGTGAAGGTGGACTTCGGGGGAGGGTGGATGAAAGGTGGCGGTTGTGGGGGATGGGCCGGGGGGAAGGCGTACTTCATTTCGCTTCGGGGGCGGGTTTTCTTGGCTTGATGCCCAGGGTGTTCTGTTTGGGCAGAAGGCCGGAGCGGACCACGGTTTGCATGATCGGCATTGTCAGCTGGGCGAGGCGGGTGGCTCCGGTCTGGCCGAGGGTTCGCCAGGGGGCGGCGGCCAGCTCGTCGGTGTGGCGCTCGATGGAGGCGCGGAGTTCCTTTCCTTGTGGGGTGGCGGTTCCCGCGCCATCGAGTATGCCTCGGGCGGCGAGCCGGGCGGTGGCGGCGGCCCATTCGTCGTCCGTCCAACCGCGACTGGTGAAGACCTCCTTCGGCGCGGCGTCCACGGCGGCGAACGAGACCAGGGACTCGCACGGGTCGAGGCCGGCGGTGAGCAGGGCGGCCACGTGCCCGTCCCCGCGATGTTCGCGCAGCACGGTGGTGGCGTGCCACAGCGCCAGATGCGGCTCGTCCGGCCATGGCTGATCGGCGTTGGCCGCGGCCAGCGGGCGGCCGGCGGTGGTGGCCGACTCGGCCGCGGTCCTGGCCAGCCGGGCGGCCTCGGCGATCTCCGGGCCGTCGATCGCGGCGCCGAGCAGCCGGCGGTAGAACCGGTCGACGCCCCGGACCCGGGCGCGCAGCACGTCCGCCGGAGCGGCCACGTTCCAGGCGGCGGGGACGTGCCGGCGGACCTTCGCCGGGCTGAAGCTGTAGAAGGTGGCCGACACCAGCTCCGGTCCCGCGGGGCCGAGCGGCGCGGACCGCACCGCGAAGTATCTCGCCCAGAACGCGTCCGCCGCATAGCCCAGCGCCGCGGCCTCCTCGATCACCTCGGGCGCGTAGTAGACCGGCGCGTGCACCGGCTCCAGCAGCTGCCACATCTGCCGCACCATCGCCAGGTCCGACATCGTCATCCTCCTCGGGGCCGGCAACCATCTAGCCAGTGACTAGATTGCCGACCCGAAGGTAACTTGTCAATGGCTAGATCGAGGGTAAGGTCTCGAGCATGGCTTACCACCACGGTGATCTGCGTCGCGTGGTGCTCGACACCGCGCAGCGGGTGATCGCCGAGTCCGGCCCCGCCGCCCTCAACCTGCGCGACCTGGCCCGCCGGGCCGGCGTCTCGCACGCGGCTCCGGCCTACCACTTCGGGGACAAGGCCGGCCTGCTCACCGCGATCGCCGTCGAGGGCTACGAGCTGCTCGCCGACGCGCTCGCCGAGGCGCCCGGGGACCTGCGCGAGCTGGGCGTGCGCTACGTCCGCTTCGCCCTCGACCATCCCGCGCACTTCGAAATCATGTTCCGGCCCGATCTCTACCATCGCGACGCGGCCGAGGTGATCGCCGCCCGGGACCGCGCCGGCCGCCGGCTCCGCGCGGCCGTGCGCACCGCCCGGCCGGGCAAGCCGGACCTGGCCCGCCTCGCGGCCTGGTCCCTTGCCCACGGCTTCACCATGCTGTGGCGTACCGGCAACCTCGGCGACGCCGACCCCGCCGAGCTGTTCCGGGCCGTGGCCGGCCAGACGTTCACCACCTGAGGAGGGGCCATGCGCAACCAGGGCATCGGGTCGTGGCCGGCGCGCCGGGCGCGGATGTCGCCGGACCGGACCGCGGTGATCCACGACGGTCGCGAGTGGACATACCGGCAGCTGTACGAGCGCAGCCTCCGGCTGGCCCACGCGCTCGGCGTGCGGCGCGGGGACCGGGTCGCCTACCTCGGCCCCAACCACCCGACGTTCCTTGAGACCCTGTTCGCCACCGGCGCGCTCGGCGCGATCTTCGTGCCGCTCAACACCCGGCTGGCCGTGCCGGAGCTGGCGCACATCCTGCGCGACAGCGGCGCCTCCGTCCTGATCCACTCCCCCGCGCACGCCGAAACCGTTGCGGCGCTACGGAATCAGGTCGACCTGCCGCGGGTGCTGGACTTCGACGCGGCGAACCCGACCGGCGGCCCGGTCGACCCGCTCGACGAGCCGGTCGGCGTGGACGAGGTGGCGATCATCATGTACACCTCGGGGACCACCGGGCACCCCAAGGGGGTTGCGCTCAGCCACGCCAACATCGTCTGGAACAGCCTGAACGTGCTGATCGACGTCGACCTCGCCGGCGACGAGGTGACCCTGGTCAACGCGCCGATGTTCCACGTCGCCGCGCTCAACCAGACCGTGCTGCCCACGTTCCTCAAGGGCGGCACCCTGGTCCTGGAGTCCGCCTTCGACCCGGCCCGCGCCCTGACGCTGATCGCCCGCCACCGGGTGACCTACCTGTTCGGCGTTCCCGCGATGTTCCAGGCCATCGCCGCCTCCCCCGGCTGGCCCGACGCCGACCTGTCCTCGGTGCGCTCCATGATCTGCGGCGGCGCCCCCGTCCCCGAGGCCCTCATCGCCACCTACCGGGCCCGCGGCCTGACCTTCCTGCAGGGCTACGGCCTCACCGAGTCCGGCCCCAGCGCCCTGTTCCTGCGCGCCCACGACGCCCCGGACAAGATCGGCTCCGCCGGCACCCCGTGCTTCTTCACCGACATCCGCGTCGTGCGCGCCGACGGAACCGCGGTCTCCCCCGGCGAACCCGGCGAGATCCTGGTCCACGGCCCGCACGTCATGACCGGCTACTGGCACAACCCCGCCGAAACCGCCGCCGTGCTGTCGCCCGACGGTTGGCTGCGCACCGGCGATGTCGCGATTTCCGACGACGACGGCCACCTCTACATCCGCGACCGGGTGAAGGACATGATCATCTCCGGCGGCGAGAACATCTACCCCGTCGAGATCGAGGACATCCTCTACCACCACCCGGCCGTCGCCGAATGCGCCGTCATCGGCGTTCCCGACGAACGCTGGGGCGAAGTGGGCCGCGCCATCGTCGTCCCCCGGCCCGGCGCCGCCCCCACCGAGGCCGAGCTACTCCGGTTCCTCTCCGGCAAGATCGCCAAATACAAGATCCCGAAGTCCGTCGTGTTCACCGATTCCTTGCCCCGCAACGCATCCGGCAAGATCCTCAAGAGCAGGCTGCGCGCCGTCTACACGAACCGTTAGCGGGCCACGAGGCCCGGATGGTGACCGTGACCGCAGCGGCGCCGGTGGCCTCGATCAGGGTGCGGTGATGCGGGGCGTCGCCGGTGATCCTGCCGCCGGTGACCGTGATGTCGTAGCCGTCGGGGTCATGCAGCGGGCCGATGAAGATCTCGGTGGGGACGCCGAGGTCGGCCGGCCGGTAGGTGTAGGAGAAGTCGCCGGTGGCCGGGTCGAACGACAGCGCGACCGGGACGCCGGCGGTGGCCTGCGGGTAGGTGCGGACCAGGGTGCGCAGCTTGGCCGGCTCGGCCGAGCCCAGATCCGCGTCGTCGGTGAACAGCCCCTGCGCCCGGTCGGCCGTCGTGGGGTCGCGCCAGGTCTTGTAGGCCCAGTGCATCCAGCCGGTCAGGTGCCGGTCGGCGACGGCGGTGTCGATGGCCAGGGCGGTCAGGTTGTCGGTGGCGCCGAACTCCGACATCAGCCCGACCGCGCCCATCCGGTCGGCCTGGGCCAGCGCGGCGCGGTTGCGCTCGTCGCTGAAGTCGGCGCACCTGGCGATGTCGTGCGGCAGGCCCTGGGATTCGAGGAAGACCTCCGGGCAGTAGTTGTGCAACGAGTAGCCGAGCCGGCTCTCGCCGGGCACCGGCCCGAAGTGGATCGGCACCGACTGCCCGCCGGCGAACTGTTGCGGTTCGAACCAGACGATGCCGTGCGGGTCGACGGCCCGGATGGCCGCGGCGGCCCTGGTGTACGCCGGCTGCAGCTCGGCGGTGTAGTGGCTCGGGCAGCCGTCGATCAGGCATCCCGGCCACTCCGGCCCAGCCCACGGCTCGTTGAGCAGGTCGTAGCCCATGGTGTAGGGC
>NZ_DASZCQ010000057.1:0-50314 GCF_035942955.1 Actinophytocola sp.
GTCCTTTGTGGTGCTACAGCCCCACAAAGGACTCACGACAAGCGCGCGGCACCTACGGGGCCGTCCCGCGGCTGACCGGGTCGACGCGGGCCCAGCGCAGCAGATCGGTCATCTTGAAGTCGCCGGCCGTCTGGCTCGGCAGCGACGGGCGGAACCCGGAGTTGAGATAGGAGAACTCGTCGAGCTGGAGCAGGCCGATGATCGTCTCGGCGACGATCCGACCACCCACCGGGCCCAGCCGGGTGCCCTGGTTGAACACCTGGGCCTCGCGCAGGATGTAGTACCAGAGCGGGGTGCTGGCATCCAGGCCGAGGTTGTAGGGCCGCAGCTCCGGGAAGTTGCTGGAGCCCAACACCGGAGATCCGGTCGCCGCCGCGATGCGCTGCCCGGACGGCAGCGACCAGGTGAGGTGCCGCAGCAGGTTGCGCTGCGCCAGCGAGATCGGCGCGTCCCGGCTGGGAATCGCCGCCAGCGGCAACCGGAACAGCGGCGTGGAGATGCTCGTGTCGATCAGCTTGTTCGGCCGGACGTGCTGCGCCCACACGCCGCCGAAGTTGAAGAACGTCTCCCAACCGATGAACCGCCTGGGCGCCCGCGCCCCGCCGCGCAGGTCGACCGGGTCGCGCTGGCCCTCGCCGGCCGGATCGAAGATGAACCCGAAGAACGCCGGCGCACCGGTCGCCGGGTTGCCGCCGGCGTCACCGTCACGGTTCGCCCGGTACGACGGGCGAACCAGGCTGTGCCCCATCCGGTAGGTGCCGGTCTGGAACTCCACCGGGATCGTCGGCTGGCTGAACCGGTACCACCGCCGGCCGTTGCGCAGGATGTCGTCGACCAGCGAGCGGCCAACGATCTGCGGCAGGAACTCGTTCACCACGATCCACTGCCAGTGGTGGATGATCGTGCGCCGGGAGTAGAACCAGACGTCCCCCGCCAGGTTATTGGCCCGCCGGAAGTCGACGGTCCGGTTGTGCGCCAGCAGGAACGCCGCGTGCAGCCCGGCGATCATCAGGTTCTCGTCGTTACGCGGATCGGCGATGACCGCCGCCAGGTTGTCGCTTCGCCGGGGCAGGTCCTCGAACCGCCCGCCCGAGCTGACGAAGAACTTGGCCCGGTCGTCCGTGCGGTACAGGCTCGGGCTGACCGACGGGCCGCCGCCGTAGACCGAGTCCAGGTCGAGCCGCGCGTCCCGGACGTTGGGCGTCTGGGTCGGCTCGGCCGGCACGCCGAGCGGCGAGCTGTTGTCGAACGTGATGTCATGGTCGAGGAACTGGCCGACGAACGTGGTTCCCGCCGTCATGTTGGCGACGTTCTGGTCCACGTTGCGCGGGCTGAGCTCAGGATTGGTGATCAGGCGCACGGGTCCCTCGTTGAGCGGGTCCCGGGCGTCCAGCAGGCCGCCGAGCTTGCCGATGTCGGTCATCGCGTTCCTGACCGCCGTCGAGCGGGGGTCGGCGAACGCCGGGAGCTGGAACATCCGGCTGAACCGCGGGTCGGGCGCCGCGGTCGCGACCGGACCCTCGACCTGTTCGGCCAACGCCTCGACGTCCTTGAGGACGAAGATGCCGGCCGCGCCGGCGGCGGTGGCGCCGAGGAAGCGCCGCCGGCCCATCGTGGTCGTCTGAATGTCGGGGTCTGGGCTGGTTTTGGACATGCGTTCCCTCCAGCTGGGCTGAGGGCGGGGATTACCTATGCAGGGAGAGGAAGGGGCGATTTGGGCGTTTCCGGATGTTCCTCACCCGACAGCCTCTTCGCCACCGTTGAACGATGCAAGATTGAATCGATTTTGACGCATTCCCTTGGGGGAAGGCCGAAGTAACGCCCCCGGGGGACCAAAGAGGACGGATGACCGGTCCGGCACCGATCCCCTTGGGGGGTGCGCGGCCGGGTCTACGTGGAGCAGTCGGTGCGCTCACTCGATCGTGGCGATCCACAGCTCCAGCTCGTCGCGCACCGAGCGCAGCTCGGCGGCCAGCGGACCGAGATCGAGCACGCTGCGCCGCAGCCGCTCCAGCCGCTCGCTGCGATACTTCGGAAACGCCAACCGGATCGACACGTGCAGCAGCTGGCAGTGATGCATCAGCAGCTGCGACACCCGCCGCTCCAACGACTCCGTCCCGGCGTCCGGCGCGAAGTCCAGCGACCACCCCCACAACCGGTGATACTCCCCGGCGACCACACCACCCTCGCGCGCCACAGACGTCGGCGGCTCCCCGGGCGCCGCGCACGCCCGGATCACGGCGACGGCCCGCTCCTGCAACCCGATCGCCCGATCCACGATCGCCAGCAGCGCCCGCAGATCTGCCAGCTCCTGCGCCTGCCCGCTCATCGGATCTCCTGGCCCGCTACCCGGTAACAGCATAGGGAGGTGCACGATGTATTGACGATTACTTCAGTCGCCGTGATGGGTGGTCGCCGGATGGTCCCGCGCCGGGTATTCATCAGCCATACCTCGGAGCTCCGCGAGTTCCCCGCGGGCAAATCATTCGTCGCGGCCGTGGAGTCCGCGATCGCCCGCGCCGGCGACGCCGTCTCCGACATGGCCTACTTCGCCGCCCGCGACGACAAGCCCGAACAGGCCTGCCGCGACGAGGTGGCCAAAGCCGACGTCTACGTGCTCCTGGCCGGCTTCCGCTACGGCTCCCCGGTCCGCGACCGCCCAGAGCTGTCCTACACCGAGCTGGAGTTCGAGGCCGCCGGTGACGCGGGCCTGCCACGGCTGGTGTTCTTGCTGGGGAGAAGACCGAGGGCCCGGTGGGTTTGTTCCATGACCCTCGGTACGGCGCGCGACAGGAAGGGTTCCGGACGCGGCTCCGCGACAGCGGCGTGACCACGGCGTTCGTGTCGTCGCCGGGTGAGGCCGAGGCCGCGGTCCTGCACGCGTTGACGGCGCTTCCCCGCGCCCGGACCGACGGTGGATCGGCCGGGCGGGTGTGGGGAGTGCCGGCCCGCCTGGCGCGGTTCACCGGCCGCGACGAGTTGCTGGCCGGCCTGGCTACGGCGTTGCGTGCGGGCGGCCCGGCGGTGGTGCAGGCAGTATCCGGGATGGGCGGGGTCGGCAAGACAAGCGTGGCCTTGGAGTACGCGCACCGGTACTCCGATGACTACGACGTGACCTGGTGGGTGCCCGCCGAGGCTCCGGAGCTGATCCCGGACCGGCTGGCTCAACTGGCCAGGGCCTTGCACCTGGCCGATGCCGGTGACCCGGCCGGCGTGGCTGTGGCGCGGCTGTTTGGTGAGCTGCGGGCGCGTGACCGCTGGCTGCTGGTGTTCGACAACGCCGAGGACCCTGCCGCGCTCGCCCCGGTCCTTCCGGGCGGAGCCGGCCATGTACTGATCACCTCCCGCAATCCGAACTGGTCTGATCTCGCGGCCACCATCGACATCGCCGAGTTCACCCGGACCGAGTCGATCAGGCTGCTGCGCTCGCGGTCCCCGGGATTGTCCGAAGTGGACGCCGACCGAGTGGCCGAAGCGGTCGGCGATCTACCGCTGGCGGTCGACCAGGCCGCCGCGCTCCTTGCCGACACGCCGCTGGACGCCGACACCTACCTGGCCGAGCTCAAGGCCCGTGCCGACGACCTGCTGGCCCAGAAGCACGACACCGCCGGATATCCGGTGTCGGTGGCAGCGTCCTGGACGCTGGCCTTCGACCGCTTGGCCGCCGACGACCCGGCAGCCCTGCAACTCCTCACCCTGCTCGCCTGGCTGGCCCCGGAACCCGTGCCGCTGACCCTGCTCACCGAGCACCACCACCTGTTGCCCGACCCGCTCTCGACCGTCGCGTCCGATCCGCTGGCCTTCGCCGCGACCCTCGCCACGATCCGCCGCCGAGCCATGGCCCGCGTAGCACCGGATAGCCTGCTCCTGCACCGCGTTCCCGCCGCCCTCCTACGCACCCGAACCACCGCGCCGCATCCTGACGACGGCTGGGCCGCCGCCGCTGTCCACATCCTGCGTGCGGCAGCGCCACCGGATCCTTGGAATAGTCCACCGATCTGGCCCGTGTGGCGCCAACTCCTGCCGCACGTGCTCACCGCTACCGATCCTGACCGAGATCTCGACCCGGTTATCGACAAGGTGTCGTGGCTGCTCGACTACGCAGCGACCTACCTGCAGACCCGAGGCGAACCCAGGGAAGCCTGTCCCCTGTTCCAACGCGCATATGATCTTCGCCGCGACCGGCTCGGCGACGACCATCCCGACACTCTCGACTCGGCGAGCAATCTGGGTCTTGATCTGTGGGCGTTGGGTGAGTATGAGCGGGCCCGGGCGTTGGATGAGGACACGCTGGGCCGGCGTCGGCGGGTGCTCGGCGACGACCACCCCGGCACCCTCATGTCGGCGAGCAATCTGGGTCTTGATCTGCGGGGGTTGGGTGAGTATGAGCGGGCCCGGGCGCTGGATGAGGACACGCTCGGCCGGCGTCGGCGGGTGCTCGGCGACGACCATCCCGACACCCTTAACTCGGCCAGCAGCCTGGCCAGTGTTCTGCGGCTCTTGGGTGAGTATGAGCGGGCCCGGGCGCTGGACGAGGACACGTTGGCCCGGCGCCGGCGGATACTCGGTGACGACCATCCCAGCACACTCACCTCGGCCAACAATCTGGCCATCAACCTGGGGCAGTTGGGTGAGCGTGAGCGAGCCCGGGAGTTGAATGAGGACACGTTGGCCCGGCGCCGGCGCGTCCTCGGCAACGACCATCCCAAGACCCTCAACTCGGCCAAGAACCTGGCCATCGACTTGCGAGCGTTGGGGGAGCATGAGCAAGCTGCGGCATTGGAGAGGGAAATCGAGGCTCGGGAACGCGACCGCTGAGGCGTTAGATGGTCGGGTTCGGGGTGGCGTTGGGGTCTGGATGGGATTGAGGCGTTGGGTGAATTGGCCCCATTGGCCGTGTTCGATGCGGAAGATTTCTTCGACGCGGTTGAGGTCGTCGGCTAGGGGATCGCTCCGTTACGATCCCGGCTGCCCGAGCGCCGCCGCGAGTGCTTCGGCGATTCCGGCGGGGTTGCCGACGTCCAGAATCCGGATCAGCGGTGAACCGGCGACCCGCTCGGCGCGGGACTCGGAATCCTGCCCGGCCACCGCCGCCGCGATCGCGTCCGCGGCGCGACCGGTCCCGGCCAGCACCAGCGTGGGCCGCTGACCGGCCAGGCTCCAGTCGATATCGTCGTAGGTGATCTCGCCCCCGTTGACCACCACGGTGACCGACCGGTGGTCTCCGGCGATCGCCGCCGCGACATGGCCCAACCATGGCGACTCGTCCCCCCACGACTGGCCCGGCACGAGGATGACGTGGGTATGGTTCGGCTCGATCTCCACCACGCCGCCGGCATGCAGCTCGCCGTCGCCCGGCCAGGTCACCGTCCCCTCGGCCGCCACCCCCACGAGCGGAAACCGCGCCCCGGCCGCGGCCCGCGCCCGGCCGACCACCTGCATGACGCCCGAGTCGCTGCCCCCGTCCACCACCGCGGCCGCACACCCCTCGAGCACCGGAAGCACCGCGAGCCGCAGCACCTCCTCGACCCGCCGCAGGTCATCCTCGCCCATGCCGCCCGCGCCCCCCACCAGCACGACGGCCGGCCGCCCGCCGCCTAGCCCGAGCCGGTCAAGCTCGGCGGCCAGCTCCTCCACCCGCTCGACCCGCCCCACCCGAAAACTACGCACGCGGCAAACCCCTCGACTCGATCCCGCGGAGTCTATCCGCCACCACCCCCCGGGGCCGGCTCCCAGACCGGCGGCTGGCCTCCACTCACGCCGACGGTCCGCACCCGCAAGGGCGGCTTGGGTGCCGTCCCCGGCTCCTTCCGGAATGCCGGGCCGGTCCCGTTGGCAGAGCCGGGCCCGGCGTTCCGGAAGTCGTCGCGGGCGGTCAGGTGAACAGAAGGATGGGCTCGGTCGGGAAGCTCCGGCGAGGATGTGGCGCCGAACACAGGAACACCGAGGCCCGGGAAACGAACGGAGCGAACTGACAACGCGCCCGGGGCCGACCCTAACTACCGAACATTCGCTGCCGACCACGTGGTCGAATGCCGGGGGTCCGGAATCGCCTACCTGGACGAGATGCCGGGTGGCCGGGACGAGAACGGTGTGCGGTGGCAGCGCGTGCCGTCGCGGCCGGGTTGGGACGGCCGGAGTTCGGGAAGGTCCATCCGCTGCCGCGGCGCCGGCCATGCGGCGGCTGCTGTGCGGCTTCTGCGCCGGACCGCACCGACCAGGGCGTGCCGTGGTTGATCAAGATGCACTTCACACGAACCGACGGCGGGTCCACCCAGCCACCGCATCCTCCTTCGGGGCAGGATCACCACTCAGTGGGCGCGTCGGCGCTCTCAGGACGCGTGCAATAGCCACCACCCGGCACGGCGCAACACGACGCGGGCTCAGCGATCGTCAAGGTCCTCGCCTAGTGAGTTGGTAACCACAAATCCTCATGATCTCGATCTCCGTTCCGCACGACCAACCACCCACCGTGTCACCTCACCCACTCGAGTCTCGGAGAGTGCCTTTGGCGTAGCGTTGGCGCATGCCTCCCGCAGCGGCTGCGCACGACTTCTCCTGGTGCCAACTGAACAGTCCATGGGACATGTCGACTGCGGGCAGATACGGCAATAAGTCGGCGAATCTGATGCGGCTCGCAACCAACGGCTTCCCGGTTCCACCTGGCGTGTGCCTCTCGTCGGCGTCACATGCGGCTGAACCAGCTACCAGAGCCGACCTTGTTGAGGCGCTCTCACAGGTCGCAAGCCCTTGGGCTATACGGTCTTCAAGCTTGACGGAGGATACGCGCCACAGGGCATTTCCTGGCATCTACAACACGGTCTTGGGTGTGGAAAGCCTCGAAGGGGTCATCAACGCACTTTGCCAGGTGGGCTCCGTTCCCGACGCCGAAGTGCTGCGCGTCTATTCGCCAGGCGACCCAACACCTACACGTGTTCCGGCGCTGATTCAGACGATATACGATCCCCGCGCGGCTGGTGTCCTGTTTACTAACAATCCGATCTCGTTGAGTGACTCGCTCCTGATAAATGCAAGCTGGGGCCTTGGCAAGCCTGTCGTCGACGGCACAGTCACACCAGACCAATTCGAAGTCGATCGAACCGGACGGGTGCTCTCGGCGGTTATCGCCATGAAGGACACGGTGGTCGATTCTTTCGGGAAGGCTGTTGAATTGCCGCCAGATGTGTCCCGAAAGCCGTGCCTAGGCCCACAGGAGCTCGCTTCTCTGGCACAGATCGCGATCAAGGTTGAACAACTCATGGGAGGCCCACAAGACATCGAATGGATGCAAGATCAGACGGGTCTCCTTTGGCTGGTGCAAACTCGACCAATAACGACTCTATAGAGGTTTTCGTGACAGTCCTGCTCCCCAGCGAGTACGAGGATACCGCGCGCGAACGCAAGGTAATCCCCTTTGTTGGTGCCGGATTCTCGAAGAACATCTCCGCGGACATGCCAAACTGGCGCGAGGTGATGGACATCGTGGCAAAGGCATTAGGCTACGACCCCGACGTACTTGGCTTGCACGGGGACTATCTCCAGATAGCCCAATACCTAAAGATAAGGGGCAAGGAGGGCGCAGTATACTCCGATCTGCAAAACCTCTTCCATCTTCCTACAATGAGTGTCAGCACATCGAGACCACATCGACTTCTGCCGTACATTGATGCCCCGGCGATCTTCACCACGAACTGGGACTATTGGATCGAGCGATCGTTCGAGCACGAAGGCGTTCCCTACGTAAAGATCGTTAGTCCTCGGGACTTCTATGATCGTGAGGTTGTGGCACCAGGTGCACCGTTAACCGCCACTCCACTCTATGATACCAGTCGTCGTGCACGAATTCTCCGAGAACATCCCGCGACGAGTATCGTTAAGTTTCACGGAGACTTCACCGACCACCAGTCGGTGGTCTTCGCTGAAGACAAGTACTTCGACCGAATGGCGTTCGAGGACCCTTTGGATCTATTTCTCCGATCAGAAATATTAGGAAGATCCGTCCTCTTCGTCGGCTATTCATTTACGGATCGCAACATCAGATTCATCTGGCACAGGCTTCGGAGAATGATGGCATCCGTCCCCGATCGCGCCAAACGACCCTCCTATCTAATCACGAGTGGAGCCAGCAACGTCCAGCAGGAGGTAATGCAACAGTTGGGGATCCATTTGATCCAGGTATCGCCGGGCGCCGTTGGCGACGGCATATCTGAGGTCCTGGAGCGAACGATAGAATGGCAGGAAGCGTAGTGCCGAACCTATACTTCTTGACCAGCAATGACTACAAGTTCAACGAGTATGAGAGACTGTCTCGCGCGTTCGGTCTTACCATCAGTCGATGGTCTGGCGATATTCAAGAGATACAAGAGATCGACTTCCACGCCATGGCGCGTCAGAAGGCGCTAGAAGCCTATAAATGGCTGCTTCACCCCGTCTTGGTGGATGTTAGTGGCATGCGCCTCGCTGCACTTGACGGTTTGCCCGGTGGCTTAAATCGACAGTTTTGGGACATCCTCCACAACAACATCTGCGAAGTCGTACACAAACTTGGAGACGCTACAGCGACCATGGTCGTGAGCTTGGCCCTCTGTGATGGGCGGAAGATATTCTTTGCCGACGGGGAAGTCGAAGGAGAGCTGGACACGCATGAGTCCGGCGTCGGTTCGTTCCATCTCGACCGAACATTCATCCCAAAGGGCGCGTCGTGCGTGCTGTCGGAGATGACGGAGGACGAGCGTGATTCCATTGGCCCGCGGGCGCGCGCACTGACCGACTTGGTCGCACAGTTGCGGGGAACTTCGACTGGTCGAGAACTAGGCTTGCGATAGGAGGCCGAAATGGACAAATACTTCAAGGATCACTGGACATTGTCGGAATGGCTGGCTCGCTCGACGCGTCGCGATGCGATCATTGCGGAGGATGCTTCCAAGCGGTCCAGGCTGGCGACCCTGCGGAGCTGCGCCGGGATCCCCTCCGTTGAGACCATCCGATTCCCTTACAGCGAACTGCTTGAACATGGGGCCCGTATCAGTGAGTTCGCAGAGACCTGTGGAGACACGCCCCACGCACTTCGGCTCACTCCTCTATCGGCTGGCCAAGTCCTGCGTGACAGGGGTAAGCCTGTTCGAGAACTGCTCGTGTGGGCTCGCGCGTTGCAAGCGCCCGCAGATGCCTATGAGTGCACCTTCGAGCGGCACGTGGAGTCCAAAAGCTCCGCGATCTTTGTTTGTGCCGAAAGCGGTGTGTGGGGAGAGTTTCACGAGGGGCCGCTTCTCGAGTTGAATCGGGGTACCGCATCTGATGCGGTTACCCATTTCAGTTTCCATTGGCGACAGACTGGTATTGCACTGCCCGAACTAGTTGCGCGCGCTCTCCGCTACCTCGAGATTTCCGACGAGGACCTGCGACAATTCTTGCAGGATGAATGCGGCGCCGATTTCGCGGAGAACCGTCTTCTGGGCTACTTCGAGGTGATTCGCGATGCTTCGGGAGAGCTATGGTTTGTCGACTACAACAGACTGCTGATTGCCGAGTTGCCCCATGTGCGACATAAGGAAGCGGTCAACGCGGGTGTCGTACTCACGGGGCAGACCGGATCGCGCGGGACGGGTCATGGAATCGTGCTTCACGCACCGGATATGGGGGTGACGCATGTGCCGGACAACACCGTTCTAGTCGCGCGAGCAACCAGGCCGGAGCTGATTGAGATGATGGCCTCCTCACGCGCCGTTGTGACCGAGGTGGGCGGGGTTTTGAGCCACGCAGCGATCGCCTGCCGCGAACTTGGGATCCCTTGTGTGGTCGGTGTGAAGGGAGCCACCTCAACACTGGCGGAGGGCGTTGAAGTGATCGTCGACGCGGACGCGGGCAAAATCGACATTCTCAATGAGCGGTGACTCCTCGATGAGTAATACTCTTGCGCCAGCCGGCGCCGATCTCTACATAACTGATCGTTGCGGCTTCAACTGCCAGCACTGCTTCCTTGGAAACGAGCTCAACTCTGGTCAACAGATGAGCGTGGAAATGGTGCGCGCCATCACTATCTTCCTGCGGGACGCCAACTTTGAGGACATTACCTTACTCGGAGGTGAACCCTTCCAGCATGCAGGTCTCGTGAATATTGTGCGGGAGGTCGAATCTGCGGGGCTAAGATGCAGAATCGTTACCAACGGCTATAGGCAGGCTTACAAGGTATTGCGCTCAGGTCTTCTACCGCGGGATGTTGAACTAACCTTTAGCGTCGATGGAGGACATGAGGACGTACATGATGGTATCCGCCGGCGCGGCTCACACTCCCAGCTTGCAGAGACGTCGCGGTTGGCACGGGAAATGGGGCATGCGACGTCGGCGATCCTCTCGGTGTCCGCACAAAATGCGGGTGATATTGCGCGGACCGTTGCCTTCTGCGAAGAGGTCGGATATAGCCTGCTGACGGTGCACCATGTCACTGCTCGGGGAAACGCCTCGCGAGATTCGGTTCTCGGAGAGATCGAGTGGCGTAGGGTGCTACAGGCGCTGTCGAGCATCTCCAACACCACCGGGATGCCGATTCGTTGCGAGGACCCGTTCTTCAGCCTAGAGCCGGGAGCGCCGTTGAAATGCGCCGTGCGAAACCGGACAAACATGATGTTCTTCCCCGATGGGCGAGTATATTCCTGCTTATTGTTCATAAACTCCGAAGGTGGGAGCGGAGCCTTCTGGGACGGTACGACGGTTGTCCAGGTTGTTCCACGTCGAGGAGATCTCGACGCCTGTCTTAGTGCCAGAGATAGCTCCTCTTGTCCCGCTTCCGTTGTCGTGCGGCCGGCCCTGTATCCTGGGGTTGAAACAACTCGTATCCGGTGCATTTACGACAAAGTGCCGCTTGTGCACGGTATACCTGCGTGACGTCATTACTTTGTCTGCGGATCGTGACTGTGCGCGGGATGCTGCCGGGCTCGGTGAAGGCAGGTGGCGCCGGGGTGGCGGTCAATCGGCGCGGCCTCTGTGGTCCCCGAGTGGGCGCCGCCGGGTCGATGACGCCGTCGTCGACTTGACGATCGCGCCATCGCCTGGACCCGCGCTACCAACTGATCCGAGAGCTCCGCGACCGTGCCGCCCTGCCCGCCTTGCCGGAACGCCAGGACCAGCTCTGCCAACGGGACCGACCTGGTGTTCCGAACGGAGTCGGGGACGGCACCCAGGCCGACCCCGCGGCTGCCGAGCCACGAGCCCGGGCTGGGTGTGCGACGGCCCCGCCATGGCCTGGACCCGCCGGCCTACTCGGCCCGAGAGTTTCGCGACTGCACCCTCCTGCCGGCCCTGCCGCAACGCCGGGACCAGCCCTGCGAGCGGCACCGACCTGGTGTTCCGAACGGAGTCGGGGACGGCACCCAGGCCGACCCCGCGACTACGGAGCCATGAGCCCACCGGGGTGTGCGACGATCTTGGATGGACCCGGAGTCGGAGGGGGAGGCATGAGCTCGTTGTTTGGGCCGGATATTACGTTTCTGGGGGTGCCGCGGGTGGAGTTGGGGGCCATTGACGCTGATGCGGTGATTGTGGGGGCGCCGTTCGACGGGGGGACGTCGCATCGGGCGGGGGCGCGGTTCGGGCCGGGGGCGATCAGGCAGGCGTGTTACCTGCCGCAGGACGGGTCGCGGCCGTCGTTGGCGTTGCGGGTGGACGGGTTGCGGGACCTGCGGGTGGTGGATGTGGGGGATGTGGCGCTGTTCAACGGGGACATCGAGCGCTCGATCGGGGTGATCGAGGAGGCGGTGTACGCGATCGCGGCGGCGGGGGCGATTCCGGTGGTGTTGGGGGGTGATCACACTATCGCGCTGCCCGATGTTACCGGAGTGTCCAGAGTGTACGGCGCGGGGCGGGTGTCGGTGGTGCACTTCGACGCGCATGCGGACACCGGGACCGGGGCGTTCGGGTCGTTGTACGGGCACGGGATGCCGATGCGGCGGTTGATCGAGTCGGGGGCGGCGCGGGGGGATCGGTTCCTGCAGATCGGGTTGCGGGGGTATTGGCCGGGGCCGGAAACCTTGGCGTGGATGGCGGAGCGGAACATGCGTTCCTATGAGATGAGCGAGATCGTGGCGCGGGGGTTGGACGAGTGTCTGGATGAGGCGTTCGCGATCGCGGTGGACGACTGTGACGGGGTGTTCCTGTCGGTGGACGTGGATGTGGTGGATCCGGGGATGGCGCCGGGGACGGGTACGCCGGAGCCGGGTGGGTTCACGACGCGGCAGCTGTTGGACGCGGTGCGCCGGTGTTGCTTGGAGCTGCCGGTGGTGGGGATGGATGTGGTCGAGGTGTCGCCGCCGTACGACCAGGCCGAGGTGACGGCGTACCTCGGCAACCGGGTGGTGCTCGAGGCGTTGTCGGCGATCGCGCGGCGGCGGCGCGGGGATCCGTGGGATCCCCGGCAGCCGCTGCTTTCGGGTCGGTAGGTCAGCTCTTGGTGTACTCGGAGCTCACCGCGTTCGGGCCGTCGAAGGTGCGGTCCGGCATGGCCTCCAGCTTGCGCAGCACCTCCTCGTCGGCGCCCTTCTTGCGGGCGTGCTCGACGAGGTCCTCGCGGCTTGCCGGGTAGTCGACGCCGCTGAGGAACTTCTGCATCTGGATCGGGTTGGCCGACACGAGTTTCCTCCTTCCGTTGGGTACGTCGGTGAGGCGTACCCGGGCGGACCGGTGGAAAACCTCAGGCCGACTTCAACGGGTCGTGCCCGAGTGACATCAGGCGGTGACGCCAGTTCACCTGGCCCTGGGTGGGTTCCAGGTCGTCGCGGCGCCGGGCGTGGATCCGGTCCACCACGCGGCGCATGGTGCGGACGTCCTCGTCGTCGAGATCGGTGCGGCGCTTGCGCAGGATGTGCAACACCTGCTGGCCGGTGGGCGTGCCGGCCCGGTCGGGCAGCTCCTCGTCGTCCGGGTGCGCCGACACGGTCCGCAGCCAGTCGGCGAGCTCCCGCGAGGACATGTTGACCACGCGATGGAACTCGTTCCACAGCTCGTCGTCGACGCGGGTCTCGGCCACCGTTGATCACTCCTCTCGAGCGGGGCCTTCCCGGGCGGGTTCCCGTGCCGGCCGGGCGGCAAACCACGGTTGACGTCCGCCGACCGGGGTACACGGATACGGTGAGCCCCGAGCTGGATGTGTTGGTGCCGACCAGGAATCGGCCCGAGGAGCTGGCCACGACGCTGGCCGGGCTGGCCGCGCAGGACCACCCGTCGTTCGGGGTGGTGCTCAGCGACCAGTCCGACGGCCCGGCCGGCTTCGACACGCCCAGCGCGCGGACGATGATCAGGTTGCTGCGGTACCGCGGGCATCCGGTGCGCACCCTGCGGCACCTGCCGCGGCGCGGGCTGGCCGAGCATCGCGCGTTCCTGCTCGCCCAGTCGACCGCGCGGTACGTGCTGTTTCTCGACGACGATGTGTGGCTGGAGCCGGGCGCGATCTCCTTGCTGCGCAAGGCGATCGGTGAGCTGCGCTGTGGGCTGGTCGGCAGCGCGGTGCAAGGTCTATCCTATGTGGACGACGAGCGACCGGAGGAGCTGGAGCCGTACGAGGAGTGGCCGGGCCGGCCGCAGCCGGAGCTGATCACCAACGGATCGCCGGAGTGGAACCGGTTGACGCTGCACAACGCCGCCAATCCGGTGCACCTGGCGGAGAAGCTCGATCTGGCGCCGGGGGAGTGGCGGGCCTACAAGGTCGCCTGGATCGGCGGTTGCGTGCTGTACGACCGCGCGGCGCTGGTGGCGGCCGGCGGCTTCGACTTCTGGACCGACCTGCCCCCGGAGCACGCCGGGGAGGACGTGCTGGCGCAGCTTCGGGTGCTGGCCCAGTACGGCGGCGCCGGGATCCTGCCAAGCGGGGCGGTGCACCTCGAGGCGCCGACCACGGTGCCCCGGCGCGACGTCGAGGCCTGGGCCGTGATACCGGTCGACGACGGAGAAACCGGAGAGACCCATGCAGCCCACGCACATGCAGGCGCAGAAGATGGTGGCCGGCGTGCACTTCCCCGCCGACCGTGACCAGCTCGTCAAGTACGCGCGAATGCACGGGGCGGACCAGGACCTGCTGGATCGCCTGCGGCTGCTGCCCGAGCGCAGCTACGCCGAGCCCAACGAGGTGGGCCGGGCGTTCGCCGAACTGACCGGGCGATAATCCCCGACCGCCACTCATACCGGGCGGTCGGACTCCATCCCGCCGTCGCCGCCCCGGCCGGTCGGCACCGACTCGTCCGGGTCCTCTGTGGACGGTTCGTCGGCGAACGTCGGCCGGGTGTGCTCCTCGGCGAAGTCCGGCTCGCGCTCGGGCTCGGCGGCGGTGCGGTCACGATCCGGATCGGTCATGCCGGCGGATACCCGAGAAGGGTCCACCGAAACCGTTTAGCGGGGCCCGCACGGGGAAGGCTCCCCGGTTGTGAACCGCGGAGCTGGAGGTGGGCAATGAAAGCCGTTGCATGGCACGGCAAGCGTGACGTCCGGGTGGACAACGTCGCCGATCCGGTGATCAAGGAGCCGACCGACGTGATCGTGCGGATCACCTCGAGCGGCATCTGCGGCTCGGACCTGCACCTGTACGAGCTGTTCGGTCCGTTCCTCGGCGAGGGCGACGTGCTCGGCCACGAGCCGATGGGGATCGTGCAGGAGGTGGGCGGCGGCGTCACCGAGGTGCGCCCGGGCGACCGGGTGGTGGTGCCGTTCAACATCTCCTGCGGCACCTGCTTCATGTGCACCAAGGGGTTGCAGTCGCAGTGCGAGACGACGCAGATGCGCGAGACCGGGATGGGCGCGAGCCTATTCGGCTACACCAAGCTCTACGGCCAGGTGCCCGGCGGCCAGGCCGAGTACCTGCGCGTGCCGTACGGGAACACGTTGCCCATCAAGGTTCCCGAGGGCCCGCCGGACGACCGGTTCGTCTACCTGTCCGACGTGCTGCCAACGGCCTGGCAGGCGGTGGAGTACGCGAACATCCCGGCCGGCGGCAGCGTCGCGGTGCTCGGCCTCGGCCCGATCGGCGACATGTGCGCCCGGATCGCCATGCAGCGCGGCGCGGAGAAGGTGTTCGGCATCGACCTGGTGCCCGAGCGGCTGGCCAGGGCCACCGCCCGCGGCGTGCAGACCTTTGACCTGCGCGAGCTCGAGGGCGACCTGGTCGAGGCGATCCGCGACCTGACCGACGGACGCGGCCCGGACGCCGTGATCGACGCGGTGGGCATGGAGGCGCACGGCGCGCCGGCGGCCCGGATCGCCCAGGGGATGACTGGTTTCCTGCCCGACGCGCTGGCGGCGCCGGTCATGCGCAAGGCGGGAATCGACCGGCTGCACGCGCTGCGGCTGGCGATCGACCTGGTGCGCCGCGGCGGGACGATCTCGATCATCGGGGTGTACGCCGGCATGGTGGACCCGCTGCCGATGATGACCATGTTCGACAAGCAGCTGCAGCTGCGCATGGGCCAGGCCAACGTGTGGCGCTGGGTCGACGACATCATGCCGCTGCTGACCGACGAGGACCCGCTCGGCACCGAGTCGTTCGCCACCCACCGGCTGCCGCTCGACGAGGCGCCGCACGCCTACGAGATGTTCCAGAAGAAGCAGGACGGCGCGGTCAAGATCCTGCTCAGGCCCTAAGGACGCTCGCCGACGCCGGTGGCCAGCTCGTGCAACCGCCCGCCGTCGACCCGGGGCGCCAGCGGCGGGGTGGGCAGCCCGGCGCCCTCGCGCAGGCCACGCAGGAACTCCTCGATGGCCGCGCGCGAGGTGTGCCGGGGCTCCCAACCCAACTCGGTGCGGGCCCGGGTGGTGTCCATGATCGGCAACCGGAGCACGGCGTCGAACAGGTCGGGCGAGGCCGGCACCAGGTGCAGCCGCCAGGCCGCGGACAGCGCCGCGCGGACTGGCCAGGCCGGCGCCGACACCACCCGCGCGGACAGGCATTCGGCCAGCAGGCCCGCGTCCACCACCGGGTCGGCGGCGATGTTGAACGCGCCGCGCACCGGCTTGACCGCCGCCAGCCGGTACGCCTCGGCGGCGTCGGCGGTGTGCAGCGCCTGGAAAGCCAGCCCCGGCAGGTCCGGAATCACCGGCACGGTGGACGGCCGGACGAGCAGGTTCGGCAGCAGCGGCCCGGCGAACAGCCGGCGCTGCTCGCTCGCCGACTCCCGCTTGAAGATGAACCCCGGCCGCATCCGCACCACCCGGATCCGCGGGTGCGCCCGGTCGTAGGCGTCGAGAACCCGCTCCAGATAAGGCTTCTCCCGGGTGTAGGCGGCCTGCGGCCAGCCGTGCGTCGGCCAATCCTCGGTCACCGGGGTGTCCTTGGGGCCGGGGGAGTACGCGCCGACCGACGACGCGTAGACCAGCGCCGGGACCCGGGCCTCGGCCACCGCGTCGAACACCCGCATGCCGCCGAGCACGTTGGCGCGCCACGTGGTGACCGGCTGGTGGGTGGGTTGGAACAGCCAGGCCAGATGGATCACGACGTCGGCGTCGCGGAACGGCCCGGTGAGATCGTCGGACTCGATGTCCGCGGCGACCCAGGTGGTCTTCGGCGCTGTCCACTCCGGGAGCCGGCGGGCCACCCCCACGATGGAGCCCACCTCCGGATCCGCGCTCAGCGCCTCGACGACGCTGGTGCCGACGTTCCCGGTGGCGCCCACCACGACGACGCGAAGCTCGCTCATAGAGCGGAGATACCCGGTCCCGGCACGGTTGAACGTGAACCTGGTCCCCGGGTGCGGCCGGGTCTATCGTCGACGATGCCGACGGTTGAGCAGCGAGCCGTACGCCTGGAATCGGAAGGGCACGAACCGGTGAGCGTTCCACAGCTGCGCATCGCGCACGAGATCGTCGGCAACGCCGTGGTGGTGCACGTCGCCGGCGAGATCGACATGGCCAACGCCCCGGTGATCAAGGCGCACCTGGACCGGGCGTGCCACCGGGCCCACCCGCCGCAGACCGTGGTCGCCGACCTCACCGAGGTCGTGTTCCTCGGCTCCGCCGGGCTTTCGGTGCTGCTCGAGGTCGACGAGGCGTGCCGCGGGCGGCGCACCCCGTTGTGGGTCGTGGCCACCACCCCGGGCGTGGTCCGGCCGCTGCGGGTCACCGGGATGGATCAGGTCCTGAAGGTGGCCGACTCGCTCGACAGCGTCGTGCAAACCGCCTGAATCGGCGATTGAGCCGGGGACCGGCGGGTAGTCCCGACTCAGGGAGACAGACATGGCTGCACCTGACCGGCGGGCCGGAGTGGACCGCGACCGCGAGGCAGTGACGGCCGATCCGACCCGGCTGCGGATCGACCACTCGACCGATGGCGATGTCACGCTGCTCGAGCCCCGCGGCGTGCTGGACCTCGGTACCTACCCGCACCTGCGGGACACCCTGATCAAGTCCGCGATGGAGCAGCCGCGGGCGGTCGTGGTCGACCTGGACTCGCTCCGGATCCCCACGGAGGCCACGCTGTCGGTGTTCGCCACGGTGTGGATGCAGGTGTCCGAGTGGCCGGCGGTGCCCATCGTGCTGGTCGCCTCGAACCCCGACGACCGGGAGTGGCTGCGCCGGCAGGCGATCGCGAACGTCGTCCCGGTCCTGGCGACGGTCCGCGAGGCGCGCGAGTCGCTCGACGACCCACCGCCGCGCCGGCGCGCCGCGCTCGAGCTGCCGTGCAGCCCGGCCAGCGCCGCGCTCGCCCGCCGGTTCGTCAGCGAGACGTGCCAGCGCTGGGAGTGCGCCGAGACGCTGCCGGCCGCCACCACGGTGGCCAGCGAGCTGGTGGAGAACGCGGTCCGGCACGCGCGCAGCGAGCCGAAGCTGAGCCTCGAGCTGCGCAGCGGCACGCTGGCCGTTGCCGTCTACGACGACGATCCGGCGCCGGCCCAGCTGGTCAGGACCGGCCGGGTCCAGTCCCGGCATCTGGGGCTGCGCCTGGTCGCCAACCTGGCAAGGGCCTGGAGCTGCGGCCCGACCTGGTCCGGCGGGAAGGTCGTGTGGGCGGTGCTGCGGATCATGTCCAGGATCGGGTGAGCAACCCCGGACCATGAGTCCGATGTGGACGCTCGATCGCCGCGACTAGCGGTGCCCGTCGAGCGCGGAGGCGACGTCGCCGGGGCTGCGGTACGCGCGCAGCGGGAGGTCGAACAGCGCCGCCCTGGTCGCGGCGTCGACCCCGTACAGCTCGGCGTGGGCCAGGATCTGCCACCGCTCGGCCGGGTAGGTCAGGCCCCGCAAGACCTGGCGCACGGCCATCTCCCGCTCGTCCATGAGCCGTTGTGTTCCCGCTCACAGTCCGTATCAAACAGCCGGTTACACAAAGTAGTAGTTGTCACGGAGAGGTTTGCCAGAAGCCCGATCGGCAACAACCTTCCCCATGAATGCGGGGCAGACGCACGCCGCTGTCCGGGCGGTGCTGTTCGATCGCGACGGAACCCTCGTCGAGGACGTTCCGTACAACGCCGACCCCGCGCTCGTGCGGGCCATGCCGGGCGCCCGCGAGGCGCTGGATCAGTTGCGGCTGCATGGAGTTCGCACCGGTGTGGTCACCAACCAGTCCGGTGTGGGGCGTGGGCTGCTCACCGTCGCGCGGCTGCGGGCCGTCAACGCCCGGATCGACGAGCTGCTCGGCCGGTTCTCCACCTGGCAGGTCTGCCCGCACCGGCCGGACGAGGGCTGCGCCTGCCGTAAGCCGAGGCCGGGCCTGGTGCTCGCCGCGTGCGCTGCGCTGGACGTCCGGCCGGTCGAGACGGTCGTCATCGGAGACACCGGCGCCGATGTGGACGCCGCGCGGGCCGCCGGCGCCAGGGCCGTCCTGGTGCCGAACCCGGTGACCCGGCCGGACGAGATCGACGCCGCTCCGGCCGTCGCCGACAACCTCGTCGCGGCCGTGCGCCTGGCACTCAGCTCGGGGGCGCCGGTATGACCACCCCCGCCCGCGTGCTCGTCGCCCGCCTGGACAGCGACGGTGACGTGCTGCTGTCCGGCCCGGCCGTCCGCGCCGCGGCCGCGGGCTGGCACGGGCGCCCGAGCGAGGTGACCCTGCTGTGCGGCCCGGCCGGCGCGCAGGCGGCCAGCCTGCTGCCCGGCGTGTCCCGGACGCTGCGCTGGAACTGCCCGTGGATCGCCGCCGACCCGGAGCCGGTGCGCCCGGCGCGGGTGCGCGGCCTGATCGACACGATCTCCCGGGCGCGGTTCGACCTCGCGCTGATCCTGACCTCGGCGCACCAGTCCTGCCTGCCGCTCGCGCTGCTGCTGCGGGTGGCCGACGTGCCCCGGATCGTCGGGATCTCGCACGACTACCCGGGCTCGCTGCTGGACGTGCGGCTGCGCCCGGACATCGACTTCGTCGACGACCTGCCCGAGCCGGAACGGGCGCTGACGGTGGCCCGTGCCGGCGGCTGCTTTCTCCCCGCAGGCGACGACGGCGCCCTCGAGGTGCTGCCGCCGCCGGACGTCGCCGAGCTGACCGGCCCGCGGCCCTACCTGGTCCTGCACCCCGGCGCCACGGTCCCGGCCCGCTCGTGGCCGGTCGAGCGCTGCCGCGAAGCCGTTGCGGCGCTTGCGGATCAGGGGCACCGCGTGCTGGTGACCGGCGGGCCGGGCGAGCGGGAGCTGACCGCGACGGTGGCCGGCCGGGCCGGGGTCGACCTCGGCGGCCGGACCTCCTATCCGCAGCTGGCCGGCGTGCTCGCCGGCGCCGACGCGGTGATCGCCGGCAACACCGGGCCGGCCCACCTGGCCGCCGCGGTGGGCACGCCGGTGGTGTCGCTGTTCGCTCCGGTGGTGCCCGCCGAGCGGTGGGCGCCCTACCGGGTGTCGCACGTCCTGCTCGGTGACCAGGACGCGCCGTGCAAGGGAACGCGGGCCCGGGTCTGCCCGGTGCCCGGTCATCCCTGTCTGTCCTCGGTGACCGCCGCCGACGTCACGCGCGCGGTCGATGCTCTCGTTGGGGTGGTCGTATGAAGCAGCGGTTGCGGATTCTGGCGTGGCACGTGCACGGGTCCTGGTTGGACGCGTTCGTCCAGGGCGAGCACGAATACCTGCTGCCGACGTTGCCCAAGGGCGGCCCGTGGGGCGCAGGGCGCCTCGGCCGAGACTGGCCGAACACCCGCGAGGTGCCGGTGTCCGCGCTGGCCGACACCGACGTGGACGTCGTCGTGCTGCAGCGGCCGGAGGAGCTCGACCTCTGCGCCGAGTGGCTGCGCCGCACCCCCGGCCGGGACCTGCCGGCGATCTACGTCGAGCACAACACCCCGCGCGGCGACGTGCCGGACACCCGCCATCCGCTTGCCGACCGGCAGGACATCTGGCTGGTGCACGTGACCCACTTCAACGACCTGATGTGGGACTCAGGCACCAGCCCGACGACGGTGATCGAGCACGGCATCGTCGATCCCGGCGAGCTGTACACCGGCGAGCTGTCCCGGGCCGCCGTCGTGATCAACGAGCCGGTGCGCCGCTGGCGGGTGACCGGAACCGACCTGCTGCCCCGGTTCGCCGAGGGCGCGGAGCTCGACGTGTTCGGCATGGGCGTCGGCGAGCTCAACCGGGCGCTGCACATCGGCGAGCACCGGCTGTTCGCGATCGGCGACATGCCGGGGCGGCGGCTGCACGAGGCGATGGCGCGCCGGCGGGTGTACCTGCACCCGGTGCGGTGGACGTCGCTCGGCCTGTCCCTGATCGAGGCGATGCACCTTGGCATGCCGGTGGTCGCGGTGGCGTCGACCGAGGCGGTGCGGGCGGTCCCGCCGGAGGCGGGGGTCGTCTCCACCGACCTCGACGAGCTGACCTCGGCGCTGCGCGCGCTCACCGGCGACATGGCGATGGCCCGGCAGATGGGCAAGCACGCCAGGGAGTTCGCGCTGAGCCACTACGGCCTCGGCCGGTTCCTGCGGCGCTGGGACGACCTGCTGCATCACGTGGCGAGATAGGGCGATGGGAGGTGCACCGATGAGAATCGCGATGGTTTCCGAGCATGCCAACCCGCTGGCCGCATTGGGCGATGTCGACGCGGGTGGGCAGAACCTGCACGTCGCCGAGCTGTCGGCGGCGCTGGTCCGGCTGGGCCACGACGTGACCGTCTACACCAGACGGGACGATCCCAAGCAGCCGGAGACCAAGCGGGCGCCCGGCGGTTACCGGGTGGTGCACCTGACCGCCGGGCCGCGGCGGCACGTGCCCAAGGACGAGCTGCTGCCGTACATGAACGACTTCGCCCGGCAGCTGGCCGCGCGCACCGCGCGGCGCCGTCCGGACGTGCTGCACGCCCACTTCTGGATGTCCGGCATGGTCTCCGCGCTGGTCGGCCGGGCCCAGGAGATCCCGGTGGTGCAGACGTTCCACGCGCTCGGCACGGTCAAGCGGCGCCACCAGGGGGACGCGGACACCAGCCCGCAGAAGCGGATCGCAGTCGAGCGCGCCGTCGGCCGGGCCGCCACCCGGGTCGCGGCCACGTGCAGCGACGAGGTGTTCGAGCTGGTCCGAATGGGCATCCCGCGCGACAAGATCTCCGTCGTGCCGTGCGGTGTGGACGTCGATCAGTTCACTCCGGACGGTCCACCCGCGCAGAAGGGCGCGCCGCGCCGCGTGCTCAGCGTCGGAAGGTTGGTGCCCCGCAAGGGTTTCGGCGAGCTGATCGACGCGCTGGCGCTGGTCCCGGATGCCGAGCTGGTGATCGTCGGCGGGCCGGCCCCGAACCGGTTGGGCAGGGACCCGGAGGCGCGCCGGCTCAGGGACCGGGCGAAGCGGCTCGGCATCGCCGACCGGGTGCACCTGACCGGTCAGGTGGCCCGCAAGGACATGCCCGCGCTGCTGCGCTCGGCCGACCTGGTCGCGTGCGTGCCGTGGTACGAGCCGTTCGGCATCGTGCCGCTCGAGGCGATGGCCTGCGCCGTCCCGGTGCTGGCCACCGCGGTCGGCGGGCTCACCGACACCGTCGTCGACGGCGTCACCGGGCTGCACGTGCCGCCCCGCAACGTCCACGCGCTGTCGGCCAAGCTGCGCGAGCTGCTCGCCAACCCGGCCTGGTGCGCCACGCTCGGCGCGGCCGGTTGCGACCGGGCCCGGTCCCGGTACACCTGGGACCGGATCGCGCAGGACACCCTGCGCACCTACCTGCGCTGCCCGGACCTCGCCGAGCGGGCCGGGCGGGAGCTGGTGGCGGGGGTGCGGCGATGAGCACGGACACCGACCACATCGACGAGCTGGAGCGCGCGCTCGCCGCGCTGCGCGCCCAGGCGCCGCGGCTGGCGCGCTGGGGCCGGTCGCTGGCCGAACGGCTGACCGACGGCGCGCGGCTGCTGGCCGCCGGCAACGGCGGCTCGGCGGCCGAGGCGCAGCACCTCACCGCGGAGCTGGTCGGCCGGTTCGACGGTGACCGCCGCCCGTTCTCCGCGGTCGCCCTGCACGCCGACACCTCGAGCCTGACCGCGATCGGCAACGACTACGGCTACGAGGAGGTGTTCGCCCGGCAGGTGACCGCGCACGCCCGGCCGCGCGACGTGGTCGCGCTGCTGTCCACCAGCGGCCGCAGCGAGAACCTGCTGCGCGCCGCGCAGGCCGGCCGGGAGGCCGGGGCGACGGTCTGGGCGCTCACCGGCGCGCTGCCGAACCCGCTTGCCGAGCTGGCCGACGAGATCGTCGCGGTGCCCGGCACGACGGCCACCGTGCAGGAGGCGCAGCTCGTCGCCGTGCACATGCTGTGCGGCGCCTTCGAAGCCGCTTTGTCCACAGAGGACAAGGCGGTGGGGAGGCGGGCGTCGTGAGGCTGGCCGTGGTTGGCGACTGCCTGCTGGACATCGACCTGGTCGGGTCGGTCAACCGGCTCTGCCCGGACGCCCCGGCTCCGGTGCTCGACCTGGACGACGAGCGGGTCCGGGCCGGTGGCGCGGGCCTGGCCGCCCGGCTGGCCGCCGCCGACGGCGTGCCGGTCACCCTGGTCAGCAGCGTGGCCGGCGACCAGGACGGGCAGCGGCTGCGCGAGCAGCTGGCCGGGATCCCGGCCGTGCTCGGGCCGTCGCGGCGCAGCACGCCGGCGAAGACCCGGCTGCTGGCCGGCGGGCGCAGCATCGCCCGGATCGACCGCGGCGGCAAGGGAAAGCCGCCGGCCGCCACCGACGACATGCTCGACGCGGTGCGCGACGCGGATGCCGTGCTGGTTTCCGACTACGGCCACGGCCTTACCGGCGACGACCGGCTGCGCGGGCTGCTGGCCGCGCTGGCCGGGCGGATCCCCGTGGTGTGGGACCCGCACCCGCGCGGCGCCGACCCGGTGGCCGGGGTCGCCGTGGCGACGCCGAACCTGGCCGAGGCCACCGGATCGTCCACAGTGGACGGACAGGTGCTCGAGGCGGCCGGGCGGGCCGCGGCCCTGCTGCGGACCCGTTGGCAGGCAAGGGCCGTGGCGGTGACGCTCGGCGCGCGCGGCGCGCTGGTCCGCGACAACGGCGTGTCCCACGTCGTGCCGGCGCGCCAGGTGACGTCGACCGACCCGTGCGGCGCGGGCGACCGGTTCGCCGCCGTCCTCGCCACCCGGCTGATGGCCGGCGACCGGCTGATCGAGGCGACCAGGACCGCGGTGGAGGAGTCCGGCCGGTTCCTCGCCGCCGGCGGCGTCGCCTCGATCGGCCGGGAGCCGCGGCCGGATGACGAGCTGGCGGTCGGCCTGACCGCCGCCCGTCGCCTCGCCGCGTCGGTGCGCGCCCGCGGCGGGACCGTCGTGGCCACCGGCGGCTGCTTCGACCTGCTGCACGCCGGCCACGCCCGGACCCTGCGGGCCGCACGGGAGCTGGGTGACTGCCTGATCGTCTGCGTCAACTCCGACGACTCCGTGCACCGGCTCAAGGGCGACGGCCGGCCGATCAACGGCCAGGACGACCGGGCGGAGCTGCTGCGCACGCTCGGCTGCGTCGACGCGGTCGTGATCTTCAACGAGGACGGGCCGGAGCGGGTGCTCGCCGAGCTGCGGCCGGACCTGTGGGTCAAGGGCGGCGACTACTCCCCGGCCGCGCTGCCCGAGGCCGACCTGGTGGGCAGCTGGGGCGGCGAGATCGTCGTGACCCCGTACCACGACGGCCGCTCGACCACCCACCTCGCCGGCGCCCTGCTCGCGATCTCGTAACTACCCCAAGGAGAGTTCCATGCCCACGCTGCCTACCCCGCCCGGGCCGCCGGGCACCGTGCTGGTCACCGGCGGCGCCAGCGGCCTCGGCGCGTCCGTCGTCGAGGTGATCAGCGCGGCCGGCGGCTGGCCGCTCGTGCTCGACAAGCAGGCCCCGGCCTTCGACCTCGCCGACTTCCGGCTGGTCGACGTGTCCGACAGCGAGGCCACCGAGGACGCCGTGCGCTCACTGGCCGAAACCCACGGCGGGCTCGACGCCGTGGTGGCCGCCGCCGGCATCGACAACTGCGGCCCGTTCGCCAAGGTGTCCACATCGGACTGGGAACGGGTGGTCAAGGTCAACCTGTTCGGCACGGCCGCCGTGGTGCGCGCCGCGCTGCCGTACCTCGAGCGCTCGCACGGCCGGATCGTGACCATCGCGTCCACCCTTGGCCTGCGGGTCGCCGAGGACGCGACCGCCTACTGCGCCTCCAAGTTCGGCGTCGTCGGCTTCACCAGGGCCCTGGCCATGGAGCTGGCCGGGCACGTCGGCGTCACGCTCGTGGTGCCCGGCGGGATGCGCACGCACTTCTTCGACGGCAGGGCCGAGCAGTACCGCCCGCCGGACGAGGAGAAGCTCACCCCGCCCGCGCTGGTCGCCGACAGCATCCTGCACGCGCTCACCCGACCGCGCGGCTGCGAGATCCGCGAGCTCGTGGTCTGCAGCGAGGAAGAGCCCTCCTGGCCGTAAGGAAAACTCAATGACCGACGTGATCGAGATCAGCAGCCCCGTCGACGGCGAGCCGGTCGGCTGGCTGCCGGTCGCCGGGCCGGACCAGGTCGAGCAGGCCATGGCGCTGGCCCGCGCGGCGCAGCCGGCCTGGGCGCGCACCCCGGCCGCCGAGCGCGGCGCCGCGGTGCGCGAGGCCGCGGCCCGCCTGCGGGCCACCGCCGCGGACGTGGCCCTCGTGCAGCAGCAGGAGACCGGCCGGCCGCGCGCCGAGGCCCAGGAGTCGATCGACGCCGCGGTGTCCACTTTGGAGCAGTACGCCGAGCTGGGCCCGGTGCACCGGGGACGCAGCCTGCTCGGCGGGTGGGCCGCGACCGATCTGATGATCCCCGAGCCGCGCGGCGTGGTGGTCGCGCTCACCCCGTGGAACGACCCGGTCGCGGTGGCCTGCGGGCTACTGGGCGCCGCCCTGGTCACCGGGAACACCGTGGTGCACAAGCCAAGCGAGCGCTGCCCGCACACCGGCCTGCTGCTCGGCCGGATCCTGTCCGAGACGCTGCCCGCCGACGTGCTGCAGACCCTGATCGGCGACGGCGCGGTCGGCGCGCGGCTGGCCGGCCACCCCGGCGCCGACGTGGTCGCCCACGTCGGCAGCACCGCCACCGGCCGCTCGATCGCCGAGGCCACGGCGGGCACCGGCGCCAAGGCGCTGCTTGAGAACGGCGGCAACGACCCGCTGCTGGTCGACCGGGACGTCGACCCGGCATGGGCCGCCGAGCAGGCCGCGCTCGGCGCGTTCGCCAACTGCGGCCAGCTGTGCACCTCGGTGGAACGGATCTACGTGCACACCGACGTCGCCGAGCCGTTCCTGGGCGCGCTGACCGAGCGGGCGAACCGCGTCGTGCTGTGCCCGCTGGTGGATCGCGCGCACCGGGACAAGGTGCACGCGCACGTGACCGACGCGCTGGAGTCCGGCGCCACCCGGCTGGCCGGCGCCGAGATCCCCGACGGACCGGGCGCGTACTACCCGGCGACCGTGCTGGCCGACTGCACACCGCGGATGCTGGTGCTGCGCGAGGAGACGTTCGGCCCGGTGGCGCCGGTCCGGGTGGTGCCCAGCTTCGAGGTCGGCCTCGACGAGGCCTCGGCCGGCCGCTACGGCCTTGCCGCGACCGTGCTCACCGGCTCGATCGCGCACGCCACCGAGGCGTACCGGCGACTTCCGGTCGGCACGGTGAAGGTCAACGACGTGTTCGGCGGGGCGCCCGGCGGGGCCGCGCAGCCACGGGGCGCCAGCGGCACCGGGTTCGGCTACGGGCCGGAGCTGCTCGACGAGATGACCACCACCAAGGTGGTCCACCTCGGCACGCCGGTCGGGAGCGCCTGATGACCCGCGCCCGGCCGGCCCGGCACCCCGCCGCGGACCGCGGCGGGCCGGTCGACTGGTCTGCGGTCGAGCGGATCCTGGTGGTGCGCACGGACAATCTCGGCGACGTGGTGATGCTGACCCCGGTATTACGGGCGCTGCGCCGGGCCGTGCCGCGGGCCCGGATCGACCTGCTCGCCTCGCCGGCCGGCGCGGCCGCCGCGCCGCTGCTGGCCGAGGTGCGTCATGTGATCACCGAGTCCGTCGTGTGGCAACAGGTTCACGCCGACGTGGACGCCGCCACCATGGCGCTTGCCGAGCTGGACCTGGTGCGGCGGGTGGCCGCGGGCGAGTACGACGCGATGCTGGTGTTCACCTCGCCGACCCAGTCCCCATGGCCGGCCGCGCACGTCGGCATGCTCGCCGGGATCCCGGTGCGGGCGGTGCACTCGGCGGAGTTCGGCGGGGCCGTTGCCACGCACTGGATCAGCGAGCCGCCGGCCGGCACCCACCAGGTGGACCGGGGCCTGCACCTGCTCGAGGCGCTCGGCGTGCCCGCGGCCGGACGGGCCCTCGAGCTCCGCTTGCCGTCCACTGTAGACGGACTACCCGACTCGTACGTGCTGCTCGCGCCCGGCGGATCGGCGCCGGCCAAGCGGTACCCCGCGGCGCGGTTCGCCACGGTCGCCGGGCTGCTCGGTGACATCGGGCTCGACGTGCTGGTCACCGGGACCCCGCGCGAGCACCGGCTGATCCAGTCCGTTGTGGATGGTGCGGGCGGTGGCCGGGTCCGCGCGCTCGAAGGGCTGGACGTGCCCGCACTGGCCGCCGTGGTCGCCCGCGCGGATGTGGTGCTGTGCAACAACTCCGCCTGCATGCATCTGGCCGACGCGCTCGGCGTGCCGGTGGTGGTGACCTACTCGGGGACCGAGCGGCGCAGCGAGATGCGGCCGCGCACGACCAAGGCGGAGTTGCTGCACGGCAGCGTGCCGTGCGCGCCGTGCCGGCAGTTCGAGTGCCCGTACGGGCTGGAATGCCTGGACATCGACCCGGAGGACGTGGCACGTGCGGCGCTGCGCCTTGCCGGCATTGGGGAGGTGTGTCCACTGTGACCGAGCTGACCGCCGGGCTGCCCGGGATGCTGGCCGACCGGCGCCCGCGGATCGTCGTGATCGGCGACGCCATCCTGGACGAGTGGCTGTCCGGCCGGGCGAACCGGCTGTGCCGCGAGGCCCCCGCGCCGGTGGTGGACGTGGCCCGGCGCACGGTCGCGCCGGGCGGGGCGGCCAACACCGCGGTCAACCTGGCCGCGCTCGGTGCCGACGTCCGGCTGGTGACCGCGGTCGGCGACGACGAGGGCGGCCGGGAGCTGGTCGCGGAGCTGGAGTCGGCCGGCGTGCGCACCGACGGCGTGACCCTCGAGCCGGGCCGGCGAACCGTGGCCAAGCGCCGGATCGTGGCCGCCGAGCAGGTGATGCTGCGGGTGGACGAGGGCGACCATCATCCGCTGCCGGCGGCCGAGGTCCGCGCCGCGCTGTCCGATTGCGACGCGGTCGTGCTGTGCGACTACGGGCTCGGCGCGCTCGACGGCGGGCTGCTCGAGACGCTCATGCCGGTGCGCGACGACATCCCACTACTGGTGGTCGACGCGCACCGGGTGGACCGGTGGCGCGCGCTGCGTCCGGACCTGGTCACGCCGAACGCCGAGGAGGCCGCGGCGCTGCTCGACGATCCGCTGCCGGCCGAGCCCGGCAAGCGCGCGTCGTTCCTTGCCGTGCGCGGGGACCGGCTGCGCGAGGCGACCGGCGCCGGCACCGTCGTGGTGACCATCGACCGGGACGGCGCCATCCTGCTGCCCGAGGGCGAGCCCACCTACCGCACCTGGGCCGACCCGGCGCCGGACAGCCAGACCACCGGCGCCGGCGACACGTTCTGCGCGGCGCTGACCGTCGCCCGGTGCTGCGGGCTGTCCTGGACGCTGTCGGTCGAGCTGGCCCAGGCGGCCGCGGACGTCGTGGTGCACCGGCCGGGCACCGCGGTGTGCACCGTCGGCGGGCTCACCGAGCGGCTCGCCAGCTTCCACGGCGCGGCCCTCGACGCCCCGCAGCTCGCCGCGGTCGTGCGCGAGCACCGCGCCGCCGGCCGCCGGATCGTGTTCACCAACGGCTGCTTCGACGTGGTGCACCGCGGCCACGTCGCGTACCTCAACCAGGCCAAGGCGCTCGGCGACGTGCTCGTGGTGGCGATCAACTCCGACGCCAGCGTCGCCAAGCTCAAGGGCCCCGGCCGCCCGGTGAACACCGCGGCCGACCGGGCCGCCGTGCTCGCCGCGCTGAGCTGCGTCGACCACGTCACGGTGTTCGACGAGCGCAAGCCGGTCGAGCTGCTGCGGCTGCTGCGCCCGGAGATCTACGCCAAGGGCGGCGACTACACCCCGGAGATGCTCGCCGAGACCGGCGTCGTACGGGCCTACGGCGGCGAGGTCAAGATCCTCGACTACGTCCCCGACCATTCCACTTCAGCGGTTATCGAGCGAATTCGGAGTGGTTGACGGACAATCTGTGAGGGTAACCACATGGTGAACGGGTTGCGAACCTCGTCGAGGGGAAGGTGACGACATGACCCGTGCCGCCCAGCGCATCGAGTGCCCCGGAGTCGAGCCCGTGCCGCTGCCGGAGGAGGCCACGATCATCGGCGGGCGCGCCGAGTCGTGGTCGGTGCCGTGTCCGCGCGCCGACGACGAGCCGTACGAGCCCTTCATCGTCCGCGGCAGAGAGTGACCCGACTACCGGGTCGGCGGCGTCTGCCTGCCGGTCCGGCCCGCCGTCCGGGTTGCCCGTCACCGTTCCCCGTTCGCTGATCGACCCCCGCCGAGGCGGCCAGGCACCCACCCTCGCCGAGTTCCAGCGGCACGCGGCCGGCGGCAAGATCTCGTCACCACGCGACCGGCCGCGGCCATACGGTGTGCGACCTCAGACACAGACCGTCAGGTCTCGAAGGGTGACCCGGCGCCCTCGGCCCTCGTCCGGCCCTTGCGTCCGGTCGCGCGCACCGCCAGCGGCGTTGCGATGTCCTCGAGCGACTTGCGCTCGGCGTTGACGGCAAGGAAGTACGCCACCAGGCCGCCGGCGATCATCACCGCGGCGCCGAGCAGGTAGCCGAAGAACAGCGGCCCCGGCCGGGAGCCGTCGCCGATCAGGGCGCCGTAGATCACCGGGCCGAGCGCGCCGAAGCACTGCGCGATGGCGAAGAACACCGCGATCGCCTTCGCCCGCACCTCCAGCGGGAAGATCTCGCTCACCGTGAGGTAGGCCGAGCTGGCGCCGGCCGAGGCGAAGAAGAAGATGACGCACCAGGCGATCGTCTGGGTCACCGCGGTCAACGCCCCGGCGTAGAACAGCACCGCGGTGACGGCCAGCAGCGCCCCTGAGATGATGTACGTCCCGGAGATCATCGCCTTGCGGCCGATGGTGTCGAAGTAGTGGCCGATCAGCAGCGGCCCCGCCAGGTTGCCCACCGCGAACGCGATCAGGAACAGCGGTGCCCGCTCCGACGGGATCCCGTAGAACTTGCCGAGCACCAGCGTGTACGTGAAGAAGATCGCGTTGTACAGGAACGACTGGCTGATCATGAGCGACGCGCCGAGGACGGCCCGCTGCGGGTAGTCGCGGAACAGCACCCGGGTCAGGGCCAGGTATCCGATCTTGCTGGTCGGCTTGACTTCCATGGCCTTGCTCTCGTCCACCGGTGGCAGCTCCCGGCCGGACGCGCGCACCTCGTGCTCGATCGTGGTGATGGACTCCTCGGCCAGGTGCGCCCGGCCGTTCATGACCTGCCAGCGGGGGCTCTCCGGCAGGTTGCGCCGCACCAGCAGAATCACCAGGCCGAGCACCGGGCCGAGCAGGAAGCCGATCCGCCAGCCGACGGACAGGTCCATCGCCCCGAGCAGGATGAAGGTGCCGAGCGTGCCGAGGACGGCCCCGGCCCAGTAGGTGCCGTTGACCGCGATGTCGACGCGGCCGCGGTACCTGGCGGGGATGAGCTCGTCGATCGCCGAGTTGATCGCGGCGTACTCGCCGCCGATGCCCATGCCGGCGATGAACCGGGTGACGTAGAGGAAGAACACCCAGCCGGCGCCGTTGCCGAGCGTGAGAGCGGTCAGGCCGCTGCCGAAGAGGTAGACGCCCAGGGTGATCATGAAGAGGTTCCGGCGCCCCAGCTTGTCGGACAGGCTGCCGAAGAACAGCGCGCCGACCACCTCGCCGGCGAGGTAGACCGTGGCGATGAGGCCCACCTGCGTGGACGACATGTTGAGGGTCTCGGGCTTGGTCAGCGCGTCGGCCACGGCGCTGGCCACGGTGATCTCGAGCCCGTCGAGGATCCACGCCACCCCGAGGGCGATCACCATCCTGGTATGGAACTTCGACCAGGGCAGCCGGTCGATCCGGGCCGGGATGAGCGTCCGGACGACTCCGGTCGAGGCGGCAGTACCAGGCGTGGTCACCATGGCGATCCCCTCCCAGGGCGCAAGCTGGGGGAGGGGATACCCAGAGGTGGGGTGGGCAAACGTGACCGCAGGCCCGCACCCCGCGGCGGATTGACGACCCCCTGCGTGGGTACTCGCGGCTCATGGGTAGCGCGGTCCAGAATGCCCTGCTCCGCACGGTGACGCGGGTCAGCACGGCCCTGCGATCCGAGGGTATCCGGTTCATCCTCACCGGCGGCTGTGCCGTCTACGCGCGTGGCGGTCCCGAGACCGAGCACGACGTCGACGTCCTCGTCCGCGAGGACGACGCCCCGCACGCCGTGCGCACGCTCGTCGGCGCCGGGATGCGGGCGGCGGAGGCGCCGGAGGAGTGGCTGTGCAAGGTGTACGACGGCGACCGGCTCGTCGACATCATCTTCCGGCCCAATGACCGGCCGGTGACCGAGGAGATGCTCGCCCGGTCGGAGGAGATGCGGGTGGGACCGGCGAGGGTGCCGGTTCAGTTCGCCACCGACGTGCTGGTCGGCAAGCTGCTCGCGCTCGGGCCGCTGGCGTGCGATTTCACGAATCTGCTGCCCATTGCCAGGGCGTTGCGCGAGCAGATCGACTGGGAGCGGCTGAGCGCCGAGACGGCCAAGTCGCCGTATGCCGAGGCGTTCCTGGTGCTGGCACACCGTCTTGGCATTACCCAACAAGGAGTGCATGCATGACCGAGCAGCAGGAGAACGTCCCCGCCCAGTACGTCGCCGCCCGGCTGCGGCGCATGCTGGCCGAGGATCCGCGCACGGCCGAGCAGGGGGTGCGGGTGACCGTGCGCGGGCAGCAGGTGATGGTCAGCGGGGACGTCGCCTCGCCGGAGCGGCGCGAGCAGCTGGAGGTCGTGCTGCGCGAGGCGGTGCCGGACATGGTGGTGCACAACGACGTCCGGATCGTGCGGGCGGGTGAGCCGACGGACCGGGAGGAGCTGACGTGATCCGGATCGCCGCGGTGGGCGACGTCCACCTTGACGAGACCGTGCGGGGCCGGCTGCGGCCCGCGCTCGACCACGTGCACGAGCATGCCGACGTGCTGCTGCTGGCGGGGGATCTGACCAGGCACGGCACGCTGAGCGAGGCCGAGGTGGTCGCCGCGGAGTTCGGCGGCCTGCCGATCCCCGTCGTGGCGGTGCTCGGCAACCACGACTACCACAGCGACCAGCAGGACGACATCGCGGCGCTGCTGACCGACAGCGGCATCACGATGCTGGAGGGCGACGGGACCGTGCTGCGGGTGGACGGCCACCGGCTCGGCATCGCCGGCGTCAAGGGGTTCGGCGGCGGGTTCGCCGGCAAGTGCGGCAGTGCCTTCGGTGAGCCGGAGATGAAGTCGTTCGTCCGGCACACCGCCGAGATCGCCGACCGGCTCGGGCGGGCCCTGAAGGATCTCGACGCCGACGTCCGCGTCGCGCTCACCCATTACTCCCCGGTGCCCGACACGCTGCGCGGGGAGCCGCCCGAGATCTATCCGTTCCTCGGCTCCTACCTGCTGGCCGAGGCCATCGACGCGGCCAGCAGCGACCTGGCGGTGCACGGGCACGCCCACTTCGGCACCGAGCAGGGCGTCACTCCGGGTGGCGTGCGGGTACGCAACGTAGCCCAACCGGTTATTCGGGCGGCCTACTCGCTGTATTGCATCGAGCCTTAATTACCTTGTCACCGCACCGACATCGCGCGTCACTGGAGCCGCAATCATTTGTCTTACCGTGGAACTCGCGCATCGGGCATTTCGGATCGTAGGATGAGTCCGCCCGTGAGGACCTGCTGTGCGCGTGAGTGCGGGAGGAGTGGGTCGCGGTGGCAAGACAAACTGTGCCCGTCGATGTTCGGCCGGAGCGGGGGCCGATCAAGCGGCGGGAGACCGTCATCGCCCGGCGGCGGGTGCCGGACGCGGGGGTTCACCTGCGCAAGGCGGTCGACAGCGTGCTGGCCGAGCTGACCGCCGGCACGCATCCCGACCCGCAGGCCCTGCAGCGCTTCGCCGACACGCTGCGCGGCGCGCTGGCGTGGACGGCCGCGGTCGGCGACACCTGCCGGATCGCTGCGGCGGTGAGCGCGGTGCGGGACGCCCGGTTGCGGCTGGACGCCGACGACCTGGACGAGGCGCGGGTCGCGCTGCTCAGCGCGCGCGACGGCCTACGCCTCCCCGCGTCCCGCACGCCGATCGAATAACGGTCAGCGGGAACGTGCTCGAGTAGGCGGCCGCGTACCGCGCGGTCGCCGGGTGCTACGCGCGCGCGGGGTGCACTCCGCGGCCCCGCTGAACGAGCGTCCCGACTCGCCGGCTACCGCAGCTTGATCGGCCCGCGGAACTGGCGGCCGGCCGCGCGGAACCAGCCGAGGTGGTAGTGCCCGCCCTCGGCGAGGAACGCGCCGCGCAGCTCGTACCAGCGCAGCCCGGGGTGCCGGTGGTGCACGTCGTGCAGGTTGAAGCTGAGCGCCAGGTTCTCCAGCGCGCGGGGCAGCCTGAGGTTCATCGCCTCGAGCATGGCCTCCAGCCTGGTGCCGTAGTGGTAGGCGTTGTCCGACACCGACACCACCAGCGCGCGGCCGCCGAGCGCGGCCAGCAGCATCCACCAGTGCCCGCCGTAGGCCAGGAACGCCATGGTGTAGGCCACCACGATCGCGGCCGCGTCGAGCCGGAACTGGCGCAGCACCCGCGGCTGCGCGACGCGCTCGATCAGCAGCCCGGCCACGGTGTCCGGGGTGTCCAGCCGGCGCCCGAGCCGGCGCAGCCGCCCGGCGGGCAGGACGGCCAGCAGCGTGGACAGGACCTCGAGCAGGTACAGACCGCCGAGCAGCCGCAGGTAGTAGCCAGGCGCCGTCCTGGCCCAGGTGGTGGTCGCGGGGTCGTAGATCTCGCTGCGCTCGCGCCGCGTGCGGCTGTACCGGTGATGCAGCAGGTGACCGGTCTTGAGCAGGACGAACGGAGAGCCGTACAGAACCGACAGCACCCGGCCGGACCGGTCGTTGGCGGTGCGCCGCCGGATCAGCGTGCCGTGGATGGCCTCGTGGATCAGCGACCAGAACGGCGTGGTCAGCGGCACCAGCGGCACCAGCAGCCAGCCCCACCCGCCGCCGGCCGGCAGCAGCACCAGCGGCAGCAGGAACAGCTGGAACAGGTTGACCACGACGGCGGCGCCGGTCAGCCACGCGTTGACCGGGCGGTCCTCCCCGGCCGGCCGGCCCGCGCCGGCGGTCATCGGCTCGCTACGGAGCGGTCTGTCGGTTTTGGTGTCCGTCACGGCAGATCCCCCTCTTCGGAGTCCACATCAGACAATTCGCGTCGTCCATGATGGACCAGGTCTGCGGCGGGAGTCATCCGGATTTTCCCTGATCAGGCTCAGGGTCGAGGGGGAGTTGGTCGCTATCCGGCCAGTTGTTCGCGCCGCGAACGCCTGTGACGGATGGACAACGTCCGATGGTGTTTACCGTAGCTTGTATGCAGTATGGTCGGCGTACCCTGCTCCTGAACCGGGAGGGCTCGACCATGACTCGGTCCCGTGCTCGCGGTGCCGGTCGGCTGCTGGCCGCCGCGACCACCGCGCTGGCCCTGGTGCTGACCGGCTGCGGATCGATCGACGAACCGCAGCAGCCGCAACAGCAGTCCGGATCCGACGTCGACAGTCGGGCGGTCAAATCCGGCGGCACGCTGCGGTTCGCGCTGGACGCCGACCCGGACAAGCTCGACCCGACCGTCGCCCGCACGCTGGTCGGCCGCAACGTGTTCGCCGCGATCTGCGAGAAGCTCTACGACGTCAACGACAAGCTCGAGGTCGTGCCGCAGCTGGCGAGCGGGATGCCGGAGGTGTCGCAGGACGGCAAGACGGTGACCATCAAGCTGCGCACCGGCCTGAAGTTCGCCGACGGCACCACGATGGACGCGGCCGCGGTGAAGACCTCGCTCGACCGGCACCGCACGCTGGAGGGCTCGCAGCGCAAGAGCGAACTGGCCAGCGTCGCCGACGTGACCGTGGCCGGCCAGGACACCGTGACGATCAACCTCAAGGAGCCGTTCGCCCCGCTGGCCGCCATCCTCGCCGACCGGGCCGGGATGATCATGTCGCCGGCCGCGCTCAGCTCCGGCAAGGACTTCGGCACCGCGCCGGTGTGCGTCGGGCCGTTCAAGTTCGCCTCCCGGATCGCCCAGGACCGCATCGAGGTGGTCAAGGACCCCAACTACTACGACGCCGCCAAGGTCAAGCTGGACAAGCTGGTGTTCCTGGCCATCCCCGACGACAACACCCGGTTCAACAACCTGCGCTCGGGTGACATCGAGGTGGAGTACGACGTGAGCGTGGTCAACGTCGAGGAGGCCAAGGGCGTCGACACCATGCGGCTGATCATGAATGATTCCCTTGGCTACCAAGGAATCACGATCAACCTCGGCAACGTCAGCGGGGTCGGCAAGGACCCGGGCACGCTGGCCGCGCCGTACGCCGGGCCACTGGCCGCCGAGGCCAAGGTCCGCAGGGCGCTGGCGCTCAGCATCGACCGGGAGGCGCTCAACCGCTCGGTGTTCCGCGGCGTGTACGCGCCGGCCTGCGGCCCGATCAGCGCCGCCGCCCAGCTGTCCTCCGACGCCGCGCAGGCCTGCCCGAAGCACGACCCCGCAGAGGCCAAGAAGCTGCTCGGCGAGGCCGGCGTGACCGTCCCGTTCAAGCTCAGCATGGTCATCCCCAACTCGCCGGACAACCGGCGGATCGGCGAGGCGATCAAGTCGATGGCCGCCGAGGGCGGGTTCGACATCCAGCTCGAGCCCACCGAGTTCGCCAGCGCGCTCGACCTCACCGACGCCGGCAAGTTCCAGAGCTTCCAGGTCGGCTGGTCCGGCCGGGTCGACCCGGACGGCAACCTCGCGCCGTTCGTGACCACCCGCGGCTCGCAGAACATCGCCGGCTACTCCAACCCCGAGGTCGACGCGTGGATCAAGGAGGCGCGCGCCACCCAGGACGTCGACAAGCGCCGCGAGCTGTACGGCAAGGTGGTCGGCAAGCTGCAGGAGGACCTGCCGCTGATCTACCTGTGGCGGCAGAAGAACATCCTCGGGGTGAGCAACAAGGTCGGGCAGGTCAAGATGTACGGCGACGGCATCGCCCGGTTCGACACCGCGGGATTCGTCGACTAGCCGGGCCCGGCGCACCATGGGTCGCTACCTGCTCCGCCGGCTCGTCGAGTCGATCATCACGCTGTTCCTGGCGACGGTGGTGGTGTTCCTCGGCATCCGGGCGCTGCCCGGCGACCCGGCCAGGACGCTGGCCGGTGAGGAGAGCGACCCGGAGGCCGTCGCCGAGATCAACGCGGCGTACGGCTTCGACCAGCCGCTGCCCGTGCAGTACGTCCGCTACCTCGGCAAGGCGTTCACCGGTGACCTCGGCACCTCGCCGCGCACCGGCCTGTCGGTCACCGACGCCATCATGCACGCGCTGCCGGTGACGCTGGAGCTCGCGGCGCTGGCCATGCTCGTGGCCATCCTCATCGGACTGTCCGCGGGCGTGATCGCGGCGGTCCGGCGCCGCGGCCCGGCCGAGTGGGGGGCGAACTCGGTGGCGCTGCTCGGGTTGTCCGTCCCGAACTTCTGGCTGGCCCAGATGGGCGTGCTGCTGTTCGCGATCTACTTCGGCGTGCTGCCGGCGTCGGGCTACGTGCCGTTCCTCGACGATCCGGTGGAGAACCTGCGGCGCATGATCATGCCGGCGATCGTGCTCGGCACCGGGCTGGCCGCGCTGATCATGCGGCAGACCCGCTCGTCGATGCTGGAGGCGCTGACCGCCGACTACGTGCGCACGGCGCGGGCCAAGGGGTTGCTGCGCCGTCAGGTGATCGTCGGCCACGCGTTGCGCAACAGCTTGATCGTGGTCACCACGGTCGTCGGGCTCGAGCTCGGCGCGCTCATCTCCGGCGCGGTGGTCACCGAGTCGATCTTCGTGCTGCCCGGGTTCGGCCGGCTCACCCTCGACGCGGTGTTCACCCGCGACTACCCGATGATCCAGGGCGTCGTGCTGTTCACCGCGACCGCGTACATCGTGATCAACCTGCTGGTCGACCTGCTGTACTCGGTGATCGACCCGCGGATAAGGGTGGGGGGTGCGGTGCTGTGAGCGGAGCTTGCGGAGCGAACCACTCAATACAGCCCCGGCGCCGAGCCCGCGAGGCGACGGGGTCAACCGCCACCGAGCTTGCGAGGTGGCGCTCATGACCGGTGTCCTCGAGGTTCGGCCGCTCGAGCCGTCGGCTCCGCCCCCGCTGACCAGGCGCCGCGTGCTGCGCCGGGTGTTGCGCAACCCGCTGGCCATGGTCGGGCTGGTGGTCGTCGCGGTGGCCGTGCTGGCCGCGATCCTGGCCCCGCTGGTCGCCCCGTTCCCTTACGACGGAACGGATTTCTCGGTGCCCGCGCCGGCGCCGCCGTCGCCCGAGCACTGGTTCGGCACCGACGAGCTCGGCCGCGACCAGTTCTCCCGGGTGCTGTTCGGGCTGCGCGCGTCGATCCTCGTCGGCGCGCTGTCGGTGGCGCTGTCGATCGCGGTGGGCGTGCCGCTCGGCCTGCTCGCCGGGTTCTACGGCTGGCTGGACCCGATCACGTCCCGGCTGACCGACCTGCTACTGGCCTTCCCGTACCTGATCCTGGCCGTGGGCCTGGCCGTGATCCTCGGCCCGTCGCTGTTCACCGCGATCATCGCGCTGGCCGTCGGGGCGCAGATCCCCGGCATGATCCGGGTGACGCGCAGCGAGACGCTCCGGTTGCGCGGCCTTGACTACGTCGGCGCGGCGTTCGCCAACGGGGCGCGCGACCGCACCGTGCTCGGCCGGCACATCCTGCCCAACGCGGTGAACGCGATCATGGTTCAGGCCACCCTGTACGTGCCGGCGGCGATCATCGGCGAGGCCGTGCTGTCCTTCCTCGGCCTCGGTGTCCGCCCGCCGACTCCGTCGCTCGGCGTGATGCTGGCCAGCGCCCAGCCGTTCTACCGCGCGGGCCCGTGGATGGCGGTGTTCCCCGGTGTCGTCATCGTGGTGCTCACGCTCGCGCTGAACCTGCTCGGCGACGGGCTGCGGGATGCCTTGGATCCCAAGGAGAGCGGGAGGCCGGTATGAGCCTGCTCGAGGTCGCCGGCCTGTCGATCCGGTTCGGCACCGAGGAAGGGCCGGTGCTCGCGGTCGACGGCGCGTCGTTCGAGATGGCCGAGCAGGAGGTGCTCGCGCTGGTCGGCGAGTCCGGCTGCGGCAAGAGCGTCACCGCGATGGCGCTGACCGGTCTGCTGCCGCGCAACGCCGTGGTGACCGGCTCGGTTCTGCTGGACGGCAAGGAGTTGGTCGGGCAGCGCGAGCAGCGGCTGGCCACGGTCCGCGGCCGGGACATCGCCTACGTCTTCCAGGAGCCGATGACCTCGCTCAACCCGGTGCTCACGGTCGGCAGGCAGATCCGCGAGGTGCTCTACCGGCACCAGCGGACGGCCCGCGCCGCCGCCTCCCGCCGCGCGCTGGAACTGCTGGAGCAGGTGGGAATTCCGGAGCCGGCGCGGCGCCTTCGCGAGTACCCGCACCAGCTCTCCGGCGGCATGCGGCAGCGCGTGATGATCGCGATGGCGCTGGCCTGCCGGCCCAAGCTGCTCATCGCCGACGAGCCCACCACCGCCCTCGACGTGACCATCCAGGCCGGCATCCTCGACCTGCTGCGCACGCTCAGTGCCGAGAGCGGCACCGCGGTCCTGCTGATCACCCACGATCTCGGCGTGGTGGCCGACATCGCCGACCGCGTCGTGGTCATGTACGCCGGCCGGACCATCGAAGAGTCCCATGTGGACGGTCTGTTCGCGTCGCCGTCGCACCCCTACACCCGGGGCCTGCTCGATGCCGTGCCGAACCCGGCCCGGCGCGACGAGGGCGGCCTGCGCGAGATCCCCGGCATGGTCCCGGTGATTCGCTCCACACAGGACTGCTGCACGTTCGCCGACCGCTGCCCCTTGGCCGACGACCTCTGCCGGTCAAGCCGCCCGGCCCTCGAGCCGGGCCCCGCCGGCCACCCGGTCGCCTGCTGGCACCCGGTGCCGGCGACCGCCGAGGCCCAGGAGCTGTGGAGGGCCGGGGCATGAGCGAAGCTTGCGGAGCGAACCATTCGATGCTCCTGCGTCTTCGAGGAACGAGAAGACGCAGGCTTGGCGGAGCTTGCGGAGCGAATCGTCGAACACTGCCCGATCGCCGAGGGACGAGGCGATGGGGTCACCAGCACCGAGCTCGCGAGGTGCTGGCATGACCGACACGAATGCTCCGGTGCTGCAGCTGGTGGACCTGGTCAAGCACTTCGGGATCGGCCCCGGCGCCGTGCGCGCGGTCGACGGCGTCAGCCTGACCGTCAGCGCCGGCGAGGTGCTCGGCCTGGTCGGCGAGTCCGGCAGCGGCAAGACCACCCTCGGCCGCTGCGTCGTCCGGCTGGTCCCGGTGACCTCCGGGCAGGTGTTGATGCGGGGCGTGGACATCGCGTCACTGTCCCGGCGCAGGCTGCGCGGGCTGCGCCGGGACTTCAACATCGTCTTCCAGGACCCGTCCTCGTCGCTCAACCCCCGCATGACCGTCGCCGACATCGTCTGCGAACCCCTTCGCCTGCACCGGATCGGCAACGCCGCCGCCCGGCGGGCGCGGCTGGCCGAGCTGCTCGACCAGGTGGGGCTGCGCGCGGAGGTCGGCCGCCGCTACCCGCACGAGCTGTCCGGCGGCCAGCGCCAGCGGGTCAGCCTGGCCCGTGCGCTGTCCGCCGGCCCCGCCCTGCTGGTGGCCGACGAGCCCACCTCGGCGCTGGACGTCTCGGTCCAGGCCTCCGTGCTCAACCTCATCGCCCGCCTGCAGTCCGAGCTCGGCTTCGCCTGCCTGTTCATCACCCACGACCTGGCCTCGGTCGAGTTCCTCGCCCAGCGCATCGCCGTGATGTACCTCGGCAAGCTGGTCGAGGTCGCCGACCGGGCCGAGCTGTTCGCCACCCCCCGCCATCCCTACACCCAGGCGTTGCTGTCGGCCGCCCCGATCCCCGATCCCCCCGTCCAGCGCCGGCGCCGGCGCATCGTGCTGTCCGGCGACGTCCCCAGCCCGGTCCGGCCGCCCTCCGGCTGCCGCTTCCACACCCGCTGCCCGGTCGCCGAACCCCGGTGCGTCACCGACGAGCCCCTGCTGCGCCCGGTCGGCCCGACCGGTTCCCTGGTCGCCTGCCACCTGGTCACCGACACCGGCCACGGTCCCCGCCTGGCCGACCCCGCCCTCGCCCCCTGAGCGCCGCTACGGTGGCGCGGTGTCGACTCAGGTGATCGTGCTCAACGGCGGCTCCAGCTCGGGGAAGTCCGGAATCGCCCGGTGCCTGCAGGCGGTTCTGCCGGATCCATGGCTGGTCCTCGGGACCGACACCCTGGTCCAGGCCATGCCGCCGGCCATGCGGGCGTCGCCGGCCGGCATCGAGTTCGCCGCCGACGGCACGGTGACCGTCGGGCCGGAGTTCCGGACGCTGGAATCGGCCTGGATCGCCGGGGTCGCCGCGATGGCCCGCGCCGGCGCCCGCATCGTCGTCGACGAGGTCTTCCTCGGCGGCCCGGCCTCCCAGCGGCGGTGGCGCACGGCCCTCGACGGGCTGGCCGTCCGCTGGGTCGGCGTCCGGTGCGCCGGCGCGGTCGCCGCGGCCCGGGAGACCGCCCGGGGCGACCGGATCCCCGGAATGGCCGCCGCCCAGGCCGATCTGGTCCACCGCGGCGTCGCCTACGACCTGGAGGTCGACACCACCCACACCGAGGCCCTCGACTGCGCCCGCACCATCGCCGCCCGGCTCGGCTGACCGGCAACGCGTCCGGGCTGACCGGCGGGCGGTTCCGAATCACTCGTGGGCTGTGGGAGGGGAGTGCCATGAGCGGAACCGTCAGAGGCGCGCGGCTGCTTCGGTTGTTTCGCCGACTGGTTGGACGGTGCGGTCATCGTCGCCGGCACGGGCATGGGCCGGGTGCGGCCGGCGGGCCCGAGGGTGGGCCGGGACTGCCCGGAACCTCGTTGCCGCACAACGGTGTTCGGCGACACGGAGCCGGAGGCGGCGCGCCGGTTGGCCGCGCATCGGCGGCGCTGTCATGGCTGACCGGGAACGGGCGGCCGACGAGCCGGCCGGGCTCGGGCGGGCGGGTCCGCCTCGCGGGAGCGACCGTCAAGCCTAGACGCGACGGAGTACGTGGAGGAGGTATTCCTTGCGGTTGAGCGGGTTGTGGTCCCAGCGCGGGCGGGTGGGGGCGGCGCCGCGGACCGGCTGGTAGTGGTCGAAGGCGGATTCGAGCACGGCCTCGCCGCGGGTGAGGGCGGGCAGCCGGCGGTGCAGCTCGTGCACGCGGGCGGCGGGGATCTCGCCCTCGATGAGGTAGGTGGAGTCGCGGAGGGTGGCGGTCAGCGGGACCGCGCGCAGGCGGGTCATGGCGGGCTGGACCGAGCCGAACGTCTCGGCGGGGATGTCGAGCCGGAAGCGGTGCATCGGCTCGTAGACCCGGGTGCCGGCCCGCTTGAGCGCGTCCATCAGCACCAGCGGCGTCAGGTTGCGGAAGTCGCCCGCGGTGCTCGACATGCTCTTGCTGAACCCCTGGTGGGCGTGGCTTTGCCGGGGCCAGTAGCCGGAGTGCGTCATGGTGATCACGCAGTCCGTGACCTGCCAGCCGGACAGGCCCTGGCGCAGCGTTTCGTGCACGGTTTCCTCGACCGCCTTGAAGAACGAGTACGGCATGGCGCCGAGCTCGACGCCGAGGCGGAACTCCACGCCGGAGCCGACGGCGGCCGGCTCGATGCGCAGCCCGACGGTGGCCAGGAACGGGTTGGGGTCGGTGTCGATGATCTCGACGGCGGCGCCGGCGCCGACCGGCCGCTCGATGCAGATCGTGGTCGTCTCGCGGAAGGTCACGTCGACGCCGAAGTCGTCGGCCAGGGTCGCCTGGATGACCTCCTTCTGCACCTCGCCGTAGAGGGACACCGACATCTCCTTGCGGATCTCGTCGAGCCGCAGGTCGATCAGCGGGTCCTGCTCGGCGAGCTGGGTGAGCGCGACGTGCAGCGCGCCCATGTCGCCGCGGCGGCGGGGGAGGACGACCGTTTCCAGTGTCGGCGGGGAGAAGTGCCGCTCCGCGGGCGCCGCGGGCGCGGTCCCGACGGCGTCGCCGATCCGGATCTCGTTGAGGCCCCAGAGCTTTCCGATCTGCCCGGCCGAGACCGAGTCGCGGGCGGTGGCCGAGCCGCGCTCGAACACGGCGATCGCGGTGACCTTCCCCTCCTTGCCGGCGCCGAAGCCGAGCCGGTCGCGCGTGTGGACCGTCCCGGAGAACATCCGCACGTAGGCGATCTTCTCCCCGGCCGGTCCACGCTCCACTTTGAACACCGTGCCCGAGACCGGCCCGCCGGCCCGACCCTCGGTCGCCGGCAGCAGCTCGGTGATGCCGGCGACCAGCTCCTCGACGCCCGCGCCGGTCATCGCCGAGCCGAGGAACACCGGGTGCACGAGCGCCCGCTTCGTTTGCGCCGCAAGCGAAGCGCGGAGCCGGCGGTAGGAGACCGATTCGTCGACGTACGCGGCGAGCAGCGCGTCGTCGTGCTGGGCGAGCAGATCGACGAGCGCGGACGTGAAACCGGCGTCGGCGGCGCCGTAGGGCGTGTACCCTGCGCCGCGCGTGCCGAGCCCGCTGACCGCTCCCATGTGGACGATTGCCTTCGTCAGCTTCTCGGAAATGCCGCGCAGCACGCGCTGATCGTGCGCGCCGGCGCGGTCGATCTTGTTGACGAAGATGAGCGTGGGAATGCGCAGCCGCTGCAGCGCCCGCATCAGCACGCGGGTCTGCGCCTGCACGCCCTCCACCGCGGAGATCACCAGCACGGCGCCGTCGAGCACGCTGAGCACCCGTTCCACCTCGGCGATGAAGTCCGGGTGGCCGGGGGTGTCGATCAGGTTGACGGTGCCGCCGCCGACGACGAACGACACCACGGCCGACTTGATCGTGATGCCGCGCCGCCGTTCCAGCGCAAGGGAATCGGTCTGCGTGCTGCCGTCGTCGACGCTGCCGATCTCGTCGATGACCCCGGCGGCGTAGAGCAGCCGCTCGGTCAGCGTGGTCTTACCGGCGTCGACGTGTGCGAGGATCCCCAGGTTCAGCGTGCTCACCAAGCGTCATGTCCTTTGGATAGGCGAAAGCTCCTTCCCGTGTGGACACGACGGCTCGCACTCGCTTCTCCCTCGCTCGGTGCTCGGCTGCACCCGCAGTAGAGCAGACGGCCGAACGCCGGGCAACCGAATTTGCCCTTGACACACCGGGGTGCGGCCGGTAGGAAACCATATGGTTATGGAACTTAGGGGTTATGAAGCATGGGTGCCACCGACCAGCTCGATGCGACGTTCGCGGCGTTGGCCGATCCGACGCGGCGGGCCATCCTTGCTCGGCTGCGCGGGGGAGCGGCGTCGGTGACCGAGCTCGCGGCGCCGTTCGCGATGAGCCAGCCGGCGATCTCCAAGCATCTCAGGGTGTTGGAGCGCGCGGGGCTGATCTCGCGAGGCCGGGACGCGCAGCGGCGGCCGTGCCGGCTCGAGGCGCGACCGCTCAAGGCGGCCACCGACTGGCTGGAGAGCTACCGCCGGTACTGGGAGGAGAGCTACCAGCGCCTCGACGCGCTGCTCGAGGAGCTCAAGACCGAGGAGGGCCGGCCGTGACGCTGCGGGTGACCACCCCCACCGACACCGACATCGTGCTCACCCGCGACTTCGACGCGCCCCGCCGGCTGGTGTTCGCCACGCTGACCCGGCCCGAGCTGCTCACCCGCTGGTACGGCGCGCGCGGCTGGAACCTCACCGAGTGCCATATGGACCTCAGCGTCGGCGGCGCCTGGCGGTTCGTGTCCAGCGGACCCGGCGGCGAGCGGATGACCCAGCGCGGCGTCTACCGCGAGATCGAGCCGCCCGAGCGCCTGGTCTACACCGAACGGTTCGACGACCAGTCCTACGAGGGTGAGTCGCTGGTCACCCACATCCTCGTCGAGCACGACGGCCGCACGACGCTGACGACCACCGTGCGCTACGCGTCACGGGAGGCCCGCGACACCGTGCTGCGGTACCCGATGGCGCGCGGCGTCGGCGAGGCCTACGACCGCCTGGCCGAGCTGCTGGAGATCGAGAAGAGGAGAGACGGACTAATGAACTGGACGCTGGAAGTGGTGCTCGTCCCGGTCTCGGACCTGGACCGCGCCAAGGAGTTCTACGCCGGCAAGCTCGGCTTCAACGTCGACCACGACACGAAGATCAGCGACGAGGTCCGGATCATCCAGCTGACCCCGCCGGGCTCGGGCTGCTCGATCGTGCTCGCCAAGGGCATCGGCAACACCATGGCGCCGGGCTCACTGCACGGCCTGCAGCTGGTGGTGTCGGACCTGCACAAGGCGCGCGCCCAGCTGGTCGACAACGGCGTGGACGTCAGCGAGATCCAGGTCCTGGGGGAGAACCCGAGCCCCCAGCCCGACCCGCTGGACAACGTCGGCTTCATCCACTTCGCCGACCCCGACGGCAACCGCTGGTCCGTCCAGCAGATCTCCACCCGCCCCTGACCCGCGTGTTTGCCTCTGGCGGCGCCGTGTTTGCCTCTGGCGTCGCCATGTCGGCGTCGTGCGCGGCCGACACGGCGACGTGAGGCGCCAACACGCCGGTGCCTAGGCCTCCTTCCGGGCCCGGCTGGGGGCGACCCGGGGCGGTTCGTTGGGCATCTTGGGGTAGACCGGCGGCCAGGGGGCGTCCATCAGGCCGTCGGCCATGTCGCGCTCGTGCAGGGCGAGCAGCGGCTCGAGGGACTGTGGGGCCGCCGCGATGGTGGCCCAGGGGTCGCCGCCGGCGGCGACGCGGGCCGGCACGGTGGCGATGGTGAGCTCCGGGGGGTGCAGGGTGGGCAGCTCCTCCCAGGTGAACGGGGCGGAGACCGGCGCGTGCGGGTGGGCGCGCACGGACCAGGCGCCGAACACGGTCCGGTGCGGGGCGTTCTGGTTGAAGTCGATGAACACCCGGCTGCCCCGCTCCTCCTTCCACCATGCGGCCGTGATCAGGTCGCCGCGGCGCCGCTCGAGCTCGCGGGCCAGGGCCACCGCCGCCGACCGCACCTGGTAGCTGTCCCACCGCGGCTGCAGCCGGACGTAGACGTGGATGCCCCGGCGACCGGTGGTCTTGGGGTGGCTCACGATGCCCAGCTCGTCGAGGAACGCCTTGGTCTCGGCGGCCGCCTCCCGGATCATCGGGAAGGTCACGCCGGGGCTGGGGTCGAGGTCGATCCGCAGCTCGTCGGCGTGCTCGGGGTCGGCGGCGGTGCTCGGCCAGACGTGGAAGCCGAGGCTGCCCATGTTGACCGCCCACAGGATGTGCGCCAGGTCCACGGCCACCAGCGCGTCGGACGTGGTTCCGTTCACCGTGGACACGACGGTGGTGGTCAGCCACGGGTCGGCCTTGGTCGGCGTCACCCGCTTCTGGAAGAACGACGGACCGGTGGCGCCGTGCGGGAACCGTTGCAGCAGCACCGGCCGCCCGCCGATGGCGTTCATCAGCGGCTCGGCCACGGCCAGGTAGTACCGGACCAGGTCCAGCTTGGTCTCCCCGCGCTCGCCGAAGAACACCCGGTGCGGGCTGGTGATCCGCACCTCCCGCCCGGCGACCTCGACGATCTCGACGTCCGCACCCTTCGCCACGAGGTGACCGTAGCGGCGATCAGGGCTTTCGGGCGACGCCGGCGTAGAACGCGTCCTGCTTCGGGTCGGTGGCGACGTCGTCGCCGCGGTCGGGACGCCACTGCGAGGTGCTCACCAGGCCGGGCTCGACGAGCTCGAAGTCGCCGAAGAACTCCGCGATCTCGGCGCCGGTCCGCGGAAACACGTTGATCTGCGTCCGCGCCACGCTGCGGAGCTCCTCGCTGGACTCGCTGTCGAAGTCATAGGTGACGTGCGTGATCGCGAGATAGCTGCCGGAAACGACGGCCTCGCGATATCGGGCGAATACGGCGGACGGGTTCCGCTCGGGCCCGACATGGTGGCCGATGGTCACCGCGAGCACCCCGACGGGCCGGTCGAAGTCCAGCATCGTCGTGGTCTCCTCGGCGGTGAGGACCACCTGCGGCTCGGTGATGTCGGCGTGCACGACCGTCGCGCGATCGTTGTCCCGCAACAGCAGTTGCGTGTGTGCGACCGCGACCGGCTCGTTGTCGACGTAGACGACGCGGCACTGCGGGTCGGCCGCCTGGGCGATCTCGTGCACGTTGCCGACCGTTGGAATGCCGGAGCCGAGATCGAGGAACTGGCGTATTCCGGCATTCACCATGAACAGCACGGCGCGCCGCAGGAAGGCCCGATTCATGAACGCGATCCGCCGCATCTCCGGCTGTACCGCGAGCATCTTGTCGACGAGAATGCGGTCCGCCTCCAAATTGTGGCCGCCGCCGAGGATGTAGTCGTACATTCGGGCGGTGCTCGGCCGTCCGATGTCGAGCGAGTCGGGGATCCAGTCCGCCTGCCGTGTCACCGCACCACCTTAATTTGTCCAGTTTGTAGCCGGAAAGCGTACGCAGTGACTCAGGTCACAGCCAGTCCTTCACTCGAATGGAGCAGTGGGGCTGCGAACGTCAGTTCGAAACTTCGCTAGGATCGCCACGTGGGAGCGGGGGAGCAGCACGTGATCAAGATCTACCAGCCGTGGCCGGCGCCGGTGCAGGCGGCCTGCTACCGCGACCCGTCGGTGCTGCCCGACATCGACCGGTGGGTGACCGCGCTGCGCGAGCGGGGCCGGGTCCCACCCGATGTCGGCTTCACCATCCGGCAGCGGCGCGGCGCGCTGGTGGGCGTGCTGCGGGACCGGGCGGGCGACCACGAGCTGCCGCCCGGCGGTTTCCTGGTGTTCGGCCGCGGCGGGCTGCAGGTCCTGGACGAGCGATCGTTCTTCCGGCTGTACCACGACCCGGCCGAGGCGCTCCGGTAGCTTGCGGGCGTGACGACCATCGAGGTCGAGGACCTGCTGCGCCAGCTCGTGCCGCAGGTCCTCGGCGTGCTCGTCCGGCGGTACGGCCAGTTCGACGCGTGCGAGGACGCCGTGCAGGAGGCGCTGCTGGCCGCCGCCACGCAGTGGCCGGAGGAAGGGACGCCGGACAACCCGAAGGCCTGGCTGATCACGGTCGCGTCCCGGCGCATGACCGACCAGCTGCGCAGCGAGATCGCGCGCCGGCGCCGGGAGGATGCGGTCGCCGCCCTGGCCCCCACCGACGAGGCCGTCGCGCCGGCGCCCGGCGACGAGCACGGGGCGGACCGGGACGACACGCTCACCCTGCTGTTCATGTGCTGCCACCCGGCGCTGTCGCCGGCCTCCCAGGTCGCGCTCACGCTGCGAGCCGTCGGCGGCCTCACCACGGCGCAGATCGCCACCGCGTTCTTCGTCCCGGAGGCCACCATGGCCCAGCGGATCACCAGGGCCAAGCAGCGGATCAAGGCCACCGGCGCCCAGTTCGGCCTGCCGCCCCCCGACGAGCGGGCCGCCCGGCTGCGGGTGGTGCTGCACGTGCTGTACCTGATCTTCAACGAGGGCTACACCGCCACCTCCGGCCCGGACCTGCACCGCACCGAGCTGACCACCGAGGCCATCCGGCTCACCCGGATGGTGCACCGGCTGCTGCCCGACGACGGCGAGGTGGCCGGGCTGCTGGCGCTCATGCTGCTCACCGACGCGCGGCGGCCGGCAAGAACCGGGCCGGACGGGGCGCTGATCCCGCTCGCCGAGCAGGACCGGACCCGCTGGAACCGGGCGTACATCGAGGAGGGCATCGCCCTGGTGACCGCCGCGCTGTCCAGCTCGCCGCCGGGTCCCTACCAGGTGCAGGCCGCGATCGCCGCCGTGCACGACGAGGCGCCCAGCTCCGACCGGACGGACTGGCCGCAAGTCCTTGCCCTTTACGGCGTCCTGGATCGGATCGCGCCGAACCCGATGGTGACGCTCAACCAGGCCATCGCCGTGGCCATGGTGCACGGCCCGCAGTCCGGCCTTGACCGCCTGCGCGCGCTGGACGGCGACGACCGCGTCTCCGGCCACCACCGCCTGCACGCCGTCCGCGCTCACCTGCTTGAGCTGGCCGGCGACCATGCCGCGGCGCGCGCCGAGTACCTGCGGGCCGCCCGCCGCACCACCAGCCTGCCCGAGCAGCGCTACCTGGAAAACCGCGCCGCCCGGCTGGGTACCTCCTAGACCCCGATGCGGTGCCAGGGTCCCCAGATCGCGAACGACATGCCGCGGCTGGCCTGGATGTTGACGAACAGGGTGTGGCCGTCGGGGCTGAAGGTGGATCCGGCGAACTCGTCGTCGAAGCGCGGCGTGCCGGTGCTGCTGACCAGCCGGTTGAGGGCGATGTCGAACAGCCGGCCGCCGCGGGTCAGGCCGCGCAGGAAGTTGTTGTCGACGTTGTCCTCGCAGACGACCAGCGTGCCGCGCGGGCTGGTGGTGACGTTGTCCGGGAAGTCGAGCACGTCCGGGCCGGGGGACTGGTACAGCAGCTGCAGGACCTCCGACCGGGTGTGGTACGCCCAGATCTGCCCGGAGCCGTTGCCGTACCCGTCTGCGATCGGTCCGATGCCGGTCTCGGCCGGCCCGCCGCCCTGCGTGGAGCAGAAGTAGACCACGCCGTTGTCGTAGGCCGAGCCCTCCAGCCGGGAGAAGTAGGCCGCGCCCTGCGCCCAGCCCTGCCGCGCGACGTGGGTGAGGGCGTCGTTGTTGGTGGTCGGCGCCGGCTGGCCGGGCGTGAACGGGAAGGTCGGCGCCGGGTCGTCGATGTCCACCCACTCGACCCGGTAGGTGGCCCGCCATGGCTGATCGGCGGCCAGGTCCAGGTTCGGCCGGCCGCGCACGGCCAGCATCTGCAGCCGGCCGTCGTTGTCCAGCCGGCCGGTGCGCATCGGGTTGCGCCGCGGCGTGTACCGGTAGAACCCCGACGGGAAGCCGAAGTCGTCCTCGGTCAGGTAGAGCGCGCCGCCGTGCGGGTCGAAGGCCACCGACTCGTGGGCGAACCGGCCGGCCGCGGTGATCGGCCGCCGGTCGGACTCGCCGTCGACCGGCACCTCGAACACGAAGCCGTGCCGCTGGGTGAGCGCCACGTTGGGCACGCCGGTGAAGTCCGGCCCGACGTCCGGCCCGTTGACCGTCTCCTCGCAGCTGATCCAGCTGCCCCACGGCATCTGGCCGCCCGAGCAGTTCATCTGGGTGCCGTTGAGGCTGGTGTGCGAGCGCACCACCTCACCGAATCGGGTGACCTCGATCGTGGTCGTCCCGCCCTGCGCCTTCGGGTCGTATGCCTTGCTCGCGTCGCCGAACGCCGTGCCGGGGCCGTTCAGCTCGTGGTTGCGGACCAGGCGGTAGGTGCCCTTCGTCCGGGTGGCGAAGGCGCCCATGCCGTCGTGCCGGCCGGGCAGGTTGGTCCCGTCGTCGAGCCGCACCGGGAACTCGGTGTCGTGGAACGAGCGGTACCGGAAGCCCTCCGGCAGCCACAGCCGCACCGCCCCGTCCCGCTCGTCCGGAATGGGGCGCAGCTCGCGATGGCCGTCGGCGCCGTCCCGGTCGGCCTGCGCGCGGTTGACGAACCCCAGGAACGGACCCCCGACGATCGCGCCGCCGGCGGCGGCCGCGGCACCACGCAGAACGGAACGACGATCCAGCTCGACCATCGCCCGATCCTGCGTTCGCCGCCGGGCGAAGGCAAGAGATCCGTTCGTCACATGTTCATCTCGAGTTCACCGGCCGCGGATCGGCGCCGCCATACCCAGGCTGAGCAGGCACGATGCGCAATAGGGGACCCGGTGAAAAGTAACTCACAAGGGTGACTACTCTTCCCCCATTCATCGTCATTGGTGACTCCCCGATCGCGGGCAGTCACCGCAGCACCGTTGGTCATAGCAGCAGCCCGGAGGACTTCATGGCAGCACCCTCGGCCTCGCGTAGCTGGTCGACCCTGGTCCGCAGATCCCTGGTGGTCGGGGCCGCACTCACCGCCGCGCTCGTCGCCTTCGCCGTCCCGGCCAGCGCCCACATCCCGGAGGTCAAGGCCGCCTGCAAGGACGGCAAGACGACTTTGAAGGTCGAGCTGACCCGGTACGTCCCGAACGACGAGGAGTCGAACCACGTCAAGATCACCGACAACGGCGAGGTGCTCGACGAGGCCGAGTTCGACGCCGAGTACAAGGAGTCGTTCGAGGTTGCGGGCGACACCGACCACGAGTTCGTGGTCACCGTGCACGCCTGGGACGACAAGTCGGGCAAGAAGGGCTGGTCGTTCACCAAGAAGCTCGAGGTGAAGGCGTGCAAGGAGAAGCCGCCGACATCCACCGCCACGACGACGACGACCACCACGACCACGACCACGACGACCACGGACGAGGCGGCTCCGCCCACCACCACGACCACTGAGGCGCCCGTCGGCGCCAACGCCAACCTGGCCGCCACCGGCGCCAGCATCGGCATCCCGATCGCGATCGGCGCGCTGCTGCTGATCGGCGGCGCGACCATGCTGCTCGTGGTCCGCAAGCGCCGCAAGGCCTGACGACACGCTTCCAGCGCCGGGGCCGGGTTCCGACC